>USJN01000153.1 GCA_900554945.1 uncultured Coriobacteriaceae bacterium
CGACCACCACGGGCGCCGCCCGCGCAGTTGCCCTCGTGCTTCCCGAGCTCAAGGGCAAGCTCGACGGCTTCGCCACGCGTGTTCCAACTCCCGACGGATCGATGGTCGACCTGACCGTCGAGCTCGATCGCGAGGTCACGGCAGAGGAAATCAACGCTGCGATGAAGAAAGCCGCCGAGGGCGAGCTCGCGGGCATCCTCGAATACACCGAGGACCCGATCGTGTCCATTGACATCGTGGGCAACGACCATTCTTCCATCTTTGACAGCGGACTTACCATGGTCATGGGGGGCAAGTCCAACCTCGTGAAGGTCGTATCCTGGTACGACAACGAGTGGGGCTACTCGAACCGCGTGAAGGACCTGGTCAAGATTCTTCTGTAATCTGAATCACGCATGATCGGGCGGCTTCTTGCCGCCCGTTTCTTTGTTGAAAGAGGAGACTCAATGGCATCAATCAAGACCATCGACGAGCTTGGTGCGCGTGGCAAGCGCGTTCTCGTGCGCGTTGATTTCAACGTTCCCGTATCCGACGGCGTCGTGACCGATGACACGCGCATCAAAGCGGCGCTGCCGACCATCGAGAAGCTTGTCGGCGACGGCGCGCGCGTCATTCTCATGAGCCACCTCGGCCGTCCGTCGGGCGAGGGCTTCGAGGAGAAGTTCTCTCTCCGCCCAGCCGCCTTGCGCTTGGCGGAGCTTCTCGGCAAGCCGGTCGCGTTCGCAAAAGACACGGTGGGCGAGGACGCGCAGGAGAAGGCGGCGGCGCTTCGCGAGGGGGACGTGCTCTTGCTCGAGAACCTGCGCTTCGACAAGCGCGAGAAGAAGAACGACCCTGCGTTTTGCGAGGAGCTCGCTAAGCTCGGTGACGCCTACGTCAATGACGCGTTCGGCACTGCCCATCGTGCGCATGCCTCCACGGCCGGCGTCGCGGCGCTGCTTCCGGCATACGCGGGCTACCTCATGCAGCGCGAGGTGTCCACGCTCACGGGCATGCTCGAGAACCCGAAACGCCCCTTCGTCGCGATTCTCGGAGGATCGAAGGTCTCCGACAAGATTAAGGTCATCGACGCCCTCATCGACAAGTGCGAGACGCTCGTCATCGGCGGCGGCATGTGCTTCACGTTCCTTTTGGCCGAGGGCAAGCAGGTCGGCACCTCGCTTAAGGAAGACGAGTGGGTCGCTCGCGCCGGCGAGATGATGGAGAAAGCGGCCGCTCGCGGTTGCAAGCTGCTCCTTCCCGTCGACGTCGTGTGCGCCGACAGGTTCGCCGAGGACGCGAACACGCTCACCTGCTCGGTCGATGCCATCCCCGCCGACATGATGGGCCTCGATGTCGGACCCGAGACCGCCAAGCTCTACGCCGAGGCCATCGCCAGTGCGCAGACGGTGTTCTGGAACGGCCCTATGGGCGTATTCGAGATGGACGCGTTCGCTGCGGGTACGAAGGCGGTTGCGCTCGCGGTGGCTGCCAACAAGGAGGCCGACACGGTCATCGGCGGCGGTGACTCGGTCGCTGCGGTCAACAAGTTCGACCTTGCCGATCAGATGACCTTCATCTCGACCGGCGGCGGCGCAAGTATGGAGCTCGTGCAGGGAGAAGCGCTTCCCGGCGTCGAGGCGCTGCGTTAAACTGGCGGTATGCAAAGAGGGGAGGCGGCAAGGCGCGCGTAGCGTGTTTTCGTCTCCCCGTTCTTTTTCGCGGAAAGGACTAGCCATGGCAAGAAAACCCATGATGGCCGGCAACTGGAAGATGAACAACGCCATCGGTGAGGCAGTCGTGCTCACCCAGGAGATTTCCAACAACTGGTGGAAGGACTGGGAGGACAAGGTCGACGTCGTCATCTGCCCGCCGTTTGTCGATTTGAAGCCAGTGAAGACGGTGCTCGAGTTCGACAAGACGAAGATTTTCGTCGGCGCGCAGAACGTGTACTGGGAGGAAGCCGGCGCGTTTACCGGCGAGGTTTCCGTTCCCATGATCCGCGAGTGCGGCTGCGACTATTGCATCGTTGGGCATTCGGAGCGCCGCGGGCTTTTCGGCGAGACGAACGAGGACGTGAACAAGAAGGTGCGTGCGCTTCTGGGCGGGCGCCTTGCGCCGATCGTATGCGTTGGCGAGTCGCTCGCCGTTCGCGATGAGGGCACGACGAATGAGTACGTGTGCGCCCAGGTGAAAGCTGCGTTTGCGGGCGTCGATGCGGATGACGCCGCGAAGTGCGTCGTGGCTTACGAGCCTATTTGGGCTATCGGCACCGGCCGTACGGCGACGCCCGAGCAGGCAGAAGAGGTGTGTGCGGCCATCCGTGCACAGCTCGCCGTGCTCTTCGGCGAGGAAACGGCACAGGCCATGCGCATCCTTTACGGCGGCTCGATGAACCCCGGAAACGTCGACGCGCTCGTGGCGGAGCCCGATATCGACGGCGGGCTTATCGGCGGCGCGAGTCTTAAATGCGACTCCTTCATCCAGCTCGTGAAGGCGGTCATGCGGTAATGAGCGTTCTCGATTCGTCTGCGCGCGAGGGTCTCGCGCTTCCCGTGTGCCTCGTTATCATGGACGGCTTCGGGCTTGCGCCCGCAGGTCCCGGCAACGCCATCTCGCTTGCGCGCACGCCTTTTCTCGATAAGCTGTTCGCGGGTGAGTGCACGCGCCTTCAGGCGTCCGGCGAGGCGGTCGGCCTGCCGGAGGGCCAGATGGGCAACTCCGAGGTTGGGCATTTGAACATCGGCGCCGGCCGCGTCGTGCATCAGGAGCTCACGCGCATCAACCGCGCGTGCCGTACAGGTTCCATCGATGAAAACGAGGTCATCAACGCGTGTCTCGATTCGTCTAAGGAGCCAGGCCGTGCGCTGCATGTCATGGGGCTTCTCTCCGATGGCGGCGTCCATTCGAGCAACGAGCACCTTTTCGCGATCCTCGAGCATGCGGTCTCGCGCGGTCTTGAGGACATCCGCGTGCACTGTTTCCTCGACGGTCGCGACGTGCCGCCCTCGAGCGGTGAGGGCTACGTTGCTGAGCTCGAGCGCCTTATCGCCTCGAAGGGATGGGGGCGGAGAGTCCGCATCGCGTCGATTTGCGGGCGCTATTACGCGATGGACCGCGACAAGCGCTGGGACCGCGTGCAAAAGGCGTGGGAGGCAATCGTTTGTGCGAAGCCTTCCGTCGATTGCGGGGCGTGCGACATGGTGTCAGACTCGTACGCCGATGGCGTGACGGACGAGTTTTTGGTTCCGTGCGCGCTCGACTCCTGCGGGGTTCGCGACGGCGACGGCGTCATCTTTTTCAACTTCAGGCCCGACCGGGCGCGTGAGTTGACGCGCGCGTTCGTCGATCCCGCTTTCGATGGGTTTGAGCGCCCAGTGTTCCCGCAGGTGAACTTCGTCTGCCTGACCGAGTACGATCCCGATATCCCCGCGCCTGTGGCGTTTCCGAAGGAGTTCCCCGACAACGTCTTGGCCGACGTGCTCGCGGCGCGGGGCCTTCGCCAATACCATATCGCGGAGACCGAGAAGTATGCGCATGTTACGTTCTTCCTGAACGGGGGCCGCGAGGAGCCCAAAGTGGGGGAGGAGCGCCAGCTCGTAGCGAGCCCGAAGGTGGCCACCTACGATCTGCAGCCGGAGATGAGCGAGCCCGAGGTTGCGCGCGATTTGGCGCAGGCAATCGATGGGGGCGAGGCCGACGTGTACATCGTGAACTTCGCGAACTGCGACATGGTGGGGCACACGGGCGTCATTCCCGCGGCGGTCGCTGCTGTCGAGTCGGTTGATGCTGGCGTTGAACAGGTGCTTTCCGCTGTTAAGCGCGCAGGAGGGGTGGCGTTCGTCACTGCCGATCACGGTAACGCAGACAAGATGCTTGCCGAGGACGGCTCTCCCCATACTGCGCACACCACCGCACCGGTTCCCTTCGCGCTCGTCGACTACTCGGGGCGTGGTCTTCGCCTTTCGGGTGAGGAGGGCGCACTTTGCGACATTGCGCCGACGATGTTGGCGGCGATGGGCGTTGAGGCTCCCCGCGAGATGACGGGAAAGAGCCTGCTCGCCTGATTCGTTTGCGAAGTTTGCGGACGATTCGTGTAGGGGCTTCCTTCGGTCAGGATTTGGCGGAGGAAGCCCTTGTTTCGTTATGCCGTTTCCCGTATAATCTATAACTTGCGTATGGTTGCGCGCGATGCGCAACAGGTAGTAATCGAGTAACGAAAAGAGTAACGTTTTGAATCCATTGCTCATCCTCATGCTGATTCTGCTGGTCATCTCTGGCATTGGCTTGATCATCTTCATTCTTCTGCATTCCGGCAAGGGCACCGGCATCTCCGACATGATTGCCAGCTCGGTGTACTCCACGCAGACGGGTACGAGCATCGTCGAGAAGAACCTTGATCGCATCACGATCATCTTCGCGATCATTTTCATCGTGTCCCTTCTCGTGCTGATGGTTATTTACCCTCAGGGATCGATTTCCCGCTAGCTTGCAATATCCCCTAATATCAAAAAAAATGAGATTAGGGGTTGCGCAATGAGGTAGAAAGGCGTAATATACTACCTCGCGACG
>USJN01000154.1 GCA_900554945.1 uncultured Coriobacteriaceae bacterium
GCGTTGCTCGGCGACGTCCCGATGGCGTCGCACGTTTCAACGAAGCGTCTTTTCTCCGCATCGGTTACTTTCGTAGAAAGCGGTGCACTGATAGTTGCAGAAGCCATCGTCTGCTCTCCTTTCTTATTCAAGCTTCTTTTTTAAGCTAAGAGCATTCATTGACTTCCATTGTATGCTTTTCAAAGAAAAGTCTCAAGCATAGCACCCAGAACGAAAAGAAGGCCCCATATCGAGGCCTTCTCCGCAATGCACATTCAATCCCAGGTGAGCAGTCCGCAGCATGCCGCGAAGCCACCCATTTTAAGGACTATCTCCTAGCCTTCGTAGCCGTACAGATTTCCCTTGCCCGTATATTCCACTTCGCCTTCGCCGGAGACGATGCGCCCCACACGATAGGTGGTCTCGCCCGCCTTCGCGAGCGCGGCCTCCACCTCGTCCGCACGGTCGGGGTCGACGATCAAGACCATGCCAACACCCATGTTGAAGGTCTTGAGCGCCTGACCCTCGGAGAGGTCGGCTGCCTCGCACACGTACTTCACGATTGCGGGAACGGGCCATGTGCCCAAGTCAACCTGGGCATTCACCTGCGAATTCAGCGCGCGATTGAGGTTCTCGGTGATGCCACCGCCCGTAATGTGCGCAAGCGCGCGCACAGCCTTGGGGCACTCGGCAAGCACGGAGAGCACCTGCTTCACGTAGATGCGCGTCGGGGTGAGCAGCGCCTCGCCCACCGACTGGCCGCCGAGCGCGTCCACGGGGGCCAAAAGCTCCTCGGTGCTCTTCCCCTCCACGCACACCTTGCGCGCGAGCGAGTAGCCATTGGAATGCAAGCCCGACGACGCAAGTCCGATGAGCACATCGCCCTCGCGCACGCTTTCGGGATCGAGCATCTTCGGGCGGTCGACCACGCCCACCGTGAAGCCGGACAGGTCGTAATCGTCAGGGTCCATAACACCGGGGTGCTCAGCCATCTCGCCGCCGATGAGTGCACAGCCCGCCTGACGGCAGCCCTCCCCGATGCCCGCCACGACTTCTGCCACATGCTCGCGGCGCAGCTTGCCGATCGCGATGTAGTCCAGGAAGAACAGCGGCTCGGCGCCGCAAGCAAGGATGTCGTTCACGCACATGGCGACAAGGTCGATGCCCACCGTGCCATGCTTGCCGACAAGCTGGGCCACCTTGAGCTTGGTGCCCACGCCATCGGTGCCCGACACGAGCAGCGGGTCTTCCATTCCCTTCGCCGCCGCGATGGAGAACAGGCCGCCGAAGCCGCCGATGTCGCCCACGACCTCGGGGCGGTAGGTTGAATGCACGGTCTCCTTGATTGCATCGACCGCTCGCGCGCCCTCGGCCGTGTCAACGCCCGCCGCCGCGTAGGTGATTTCCTCGCTCACTTTTCGCTCCTTCTCGTAACGTTCCCATCCTGCAAGTAATTACAGGGTGACCTGGGTTTTCTCAGCTTTCTCATTCTCGCGCGCGTATTCCGCGGCGAAATCCGCCTTGGTCATGAAGCTCTTCTTGGCCGTGGAGGGCGGAATCTCCACGGGGTAGTCGCCCGAGAAGCACGCCTCGCAAAAGCCGGGGTCGCGCACGTCGGGAAGCGACTCGCGCAGGCCGGGCAAGCTGATGAACGCGAGCGAGTCAGCGCCCATCCACTCGCACATCTCCTCGTTAGTCATGTTCGCGGCGATGAGCTGGTCGCGCGTGTCGGTGTCGATGCCGTAGAAGCACGGCCAGAGCACTTCAGGGCTCACGATGCGCATGTGGACCTCGGTGGCGCCCGCCTGGCGCAGCATCTCGATGAGTTTTTTGGAGGTGTTGCCGCGCACGATGGAGTCGTCGATCACGATGAGGCGCTTGCCCGAGATGACGCTCGGCAGCGGGTTCAGCTTTAGGCGAATGCCCAGCTGGCGCATGGCCTGCGTCGGCTGGATGAACGTGCGGCCCACGTAGCGGTTCTTCACGATGCCGTCGGCGTAGGGGATGCCGCTTTCGAAGGCGAAGCCCATGGCCGAGGGGATTCCCGAGTCGGGCACGCCGAGCACCAGATCCGCATCGGCCGGCGCCTCGCGCGCCAAGATGCGGCCCATGTTGCGCCTGGCCTGGTAGACCGACTGGCCGTCCATCACCGAGTCGGGGCGGGCAAAGTACACGTACTCGAAGATGCAGCTCGCGCGGCGGCCGGCGGGCACGCCCTGCTCGGAAGTGACGCCGTCTTTGCTGAAGCGCACGATCTCGCCCGGGTTCACGTCGCGCACGTATTCCGCGCCCACGATATCAAGGCCGCAGGTCTCAGACGAAACGACCCAACCGCGGTCGTCGGGAAGCTTGCCCATGCACAGCGGGCGGATGCCGTTCGGGTCGCGGAAGGCGTAGAGGCAGTCGGGGCTCGCGAGCACCATGGCGTAGGCGCCCTTCAGGTGCTCCATGGCAAAGCGGATGCCCTCGCGCAGGTGGTGCGTCTTTTTGGTAATGTCGCCGATCGCCTTCGCGGCCACCTCGGAGTCGGTGCCGGCACGAAGCTGGATACCCTCGTCGATCAGGCGGGCGCGCAGGCTGTTCGTGTTCACGAGCGTGCCGTTGTGGGCGAGGGCGATGAGCGTCTCATCGATCGCCGAGATGTGGGGCTGGGCGGCTTCCCACGACGCCGCGGCGCCGGAAGTGGAATAGCGCGCGTGGCCGACCGCCACAAAGCCGGTGAGCGCAGCGAGGCTCGCCTCGTCGAACACCTGCGTGACCAGGCCCAAGTCCTTGGAAACCATAATGGTCTCGCCATCCCCCACAGCAATTCCCGCGCTTTCCTGCCCGCGGTGCTGAAGCGCCTGCAGGCCGAAGCACGTCATACGCGCGACGTCCTCACCAGGGGCGAAGACGCCGAACACGGCACATTCCTCTTCGAGGCGGTCGGGTCGTTCGCCCGGCAGTATCGAAGTGCTCATGAAACGATCTCCTTTGCTGCATCGTCTATTGTCGCGGCCGCGCTGGGATCGACCATGCCGGCCCCGCCGCTGCCGCCGTTTGCGTTGTTCGCATTGCTTGCGTTGTTCGTATTGTTCGCAGCCGAACCTTCAGGCACCGTACCAGAAGAATTGTCAGCGGCGTATTCGACCGGCACGCAGCACAGGACATAACGCGCGTCCGTGCTGCTATCGCAGGTAGAAAACATGAAAAAGCGGGAAATGGCCGACGCGTCGGGAGCCGCCGGGTCGCACTCGACGATGCTGCGGCTGATCTTGTCGGCAACGTAGGAGGTGAAGGCGGCATCGCTTTCGAACTTCGTCTGCACGATCGATTCCGACCCGCTGCAGTGGACAAGCGACACCGACTGCAGGCGCCACGAGCCCTTCGGGGTGAGCAGGTACACCGTGCGATGCTCGTTGAACTGCTCGGCGTCGGCGAAATCGGCGATCGCGGCGAACATTTCCCCATTCTGCAGGTGATGACCCTGCACGATATTGTTCTTGTCCGAGAAATCGGCAGCATTCGACGCAAGCAGGTACGGCGTGCCGTAGGTAGGCAGCCACCATCCGCCCGAATTGCCCTGGAAATCAACGGTGAGGTACTTGTCGGGATTCGACTCGGGCGCATGAACGATGGGGTAATTCACGTTCGTGCCCGGGATGAAGATCCACCCGACCGTGTCGGGGTTGATCGCGAGAAGGGCATCCCAATCGACAGTGAGGTCGGCAAGCGATATGCCAGACGCGTCGGAGAGCGCGGAGTCGGAAAGGAACGCCTTATCGGCCACGTCGTCGTAGGATTTCTGGCCCTCGTGATAGGTGAGCAGGATGCTTCCCAAGGCGAATGCAGCCGCAAGGAACACCACGATGGCCACGATGAGAATCGCGGTCCAAAGACCGAAACGCCGCTTTCGCGCAGGAGCAACCGCGCGTGCAGGAGCGGTCGCACGCATATGCGCGCCCCCGTTGAACTGCGCTTCCCCTCGCCCTCGACGATTCGTGGACATACTCGCCTTTCCGTGGGATTCCCCACTGCGGAGCCCGCGCCCCGCAATCCGTGCTTTCGCTGAAACCTCACTATAATAAGCGACGCCCCCGAGCGGGGGCGCCACAGGTGCTCGCATACGCAAATTTCATCGGCAAGCGCGCCCTGCGAAGAGGGAGCGCCCCAGTCGCCGCACGCCGAACGGGTTCGGGGCAACGCGGTGTGGCCGACGGCCAGCCCGCCTCGCAGGCGCGATGCGACCGACAATCGGCGGCCCACTCGCCCCCCCCCTTGCGTGCGGGCGCGGTTGCGGCTCGAACGTCAATGCCGTCGACGCCCCGCCGGGCCGCTCGTCAACGCGATGCGGCTACTTCTTCTTGAGCTCGTCGATGAAGCCCTTCGCGATGCACGCGACAATGATGATGACGATGACGGCAACGATGCCGGCGATAATCCCCGGATTGTCGGGAATGAAGCTCAAATCCATGACGGCCCCTCTTTCAAACGCGACGCAAATGCGTCTATCGGTCAAAGTCAATCTAAACGGTATCCATAGTAACGCCATCC
>USJN01000155.1 GCA_900554945.1 uncultured Coriobacteriaceae bacterium
GTTTTCTCCCTGCAAAGACGAGAGCACCGAAAGCCCCCGCTCAACCGCGGCGGCAACGTCTGCCCTCGAGGCGCGGTACGGAGCGAGCGAGGTGAGCGCCATGGCTGTCAGGTCGACGTCAGGCACCGAGCCTGAAAGCGCCCAGCCCCCGCCCGCAATCTCGGACTCGAGGATGGCGCCGATGAGCGCGTCGCGCGTCGTCTGGCGCTTGCCCTCGCGAGCCGCGGGGGCGTCGTAGCCGCGCGAGTCGAGCGCGATGAGCGCCCAGATGGGGCCGTTCACGCCCTGCCAACACACCTGGTCGAAGTCGCCGAGAGGCGAGAGCACATCGTATCCGGCGACGTCAGTCGAATCGAAGCCCAGCGAGGACAGCGCGAGCACGACACGCGAGTACTCGGAGTACTTCACGCGATGAAGCACACCGCCCGTATCCCTGAGCGTCCGCACCAGGTTGGTGTAGTAGGATGAGGCCCAATCGGCGGGGAGGCCGCCGTTACGCGCGAGGCCGATGACGGCCCACTCGCCGCCGATGGAGGACACTCCGGGATCGGGGACGCTCGCCGAGAGATAGGCGGCCGTATCTGCGAGGATTTCCCCGCAGCTTGCGGGAGCGGAAGCGCTCTCGGCGGGGGCGGGGTCACAGCCCTCCCCTTCGACAGCAGCGGAATCGAAACCCTCGGCGGGCACCGAGGTCGGAGCGTTCCCCTCAATGGAAGCGGAGGCGTCCGAGTCGAAGCTGGGAGCTGGATCGTCGGCAGCGTACGAGGGCGCCGGGGAAAAGGAGCACGTAAGGGCAAGGGCCAGCGCCGCCGCTAAGGCGCGTCTCGCCACCACGTGTTCCCGCTTCGTGTTTCTTCTCGTCGCCATGGCTATTGCTCCACCGAGGCGCCCAGGTCAGCGCCGTATCCCTTGCATGTGTAGCACCATACGATGACGTCGCCATCGTGCACCTGGTACTCCGAGCACCCGTAATTCGGGAACCAGCCGTTCACCTTGTACATCCATCCCGATTCGTTGCCGCAGTCGAACTCGTAGAGGTTGTTGATCCCCTCCACGTAATAGGAGCCGTAGCCGGGGGTGTAGGCGTACTCGAGCTGCAGCCCCGTCGCCGAGGATGCGGCCTTCAAGACGTCAAACACCGTGTCGCCTTCCGCAAAGCGAACCGTGGATGCGGCCAAAATCACGCCATTGGCAGGCACGCAGGAGCTTTTGCCCGGAGCCAAATCGCCCATGTTGTCGAGGATGGTGTTGCAGCGCACCTCGATTGTGCAGGTCTGCGCAGGAATGTCGCTGCTGACGGCAGCGGCGCCTTGGGAAGGTCCTTCGGTTGCTGCCTGGCCGCCCGCAGATTCCGAGCCCGAGGCCGCACCCACCTCCGCACCCGCGTTAGCAGCTTGGTCGATTTTCTGTTGCGCCTGGTCAGTAGCAAGCTCGCCGTGGGAATCGGGGGCATCTTCACCGTCAGTTTGGGAAGCGGAAAGCGGCGAGCCGGCAGGGTCGGCAAGCTCGGCCGATTCCGAATCACGCAGGCTCGTCACCGCCATCGCACCGGCGAACACGACCACGGCGCAGAGTGCGACCATAATCGCGTTCAGCATGCGCTTTTTGGATTTCGTTTCAGCCATGACCTTCCTCCTCACGTTCGATGCTCGTTGGCGCGCCGCCTCGCAATTCCTTTGCTAAGGCGCAATGGGAGCCCCGCCGAGAGAATTTGTTCTCTTCCCTCGGCAGGGCCCCTTAGCGCCGCCGGGGGCCCAGCGGCGCCAGGGTTTCAATTTACTTCAGAATACCCTTATCGAAGGCGCGCATGAGCACGGTCGCCGCGCGCTCGCGGGCTGCGTTCTCGCCGGGGGCGAGGCGCTTGCCGGCGGGCTCGTCGTAGCCCTCGATAAGTCCCTTGTCGGCGGCCCACTTGAGGTAGGGGGCGGACCACTCGCTCGCGTCGGCGCCGTCGACGAAGGCGGACAGGTCTGCGCCCGCGGCCTCGACCTCGCCCGGCGCGGCGCAGAGGCGGCCCAGGATCGTGGCCAGCTGCTCGAAGGTCACGGGCCTGTCGGCCGCGAAGTCGAGCGTGCCGTCCGGCTGCTCTACGCCCTTGATGACGCCCTTCTCGACGGCCCAGTTCGCCGCGGCGGTGTAGAACATGCCGTCCGCGGAGCCCGCGATGCCCGTGGTGTCCTTCGCGGCCGCGGGGTCGAAGGAGGCGGCCTCGTCCGGGCAGGCGTTGCGCCAGAGGATGGTGGCGAGCTCGCCGCGGGTGAGCGCGTTACCAACTCCGAAGACCGTCGTGCCCTCGTAGCCCTTCATGAGGCCGCGGCTCGCGACGAAGTCCACGCCGGGCGCGTACCAGGACGAGTAGTCAACATCAGTGAAATGCGGCGCAGGCGGGTAGAACACCTCAAGCGCGCCTTCGGCTCCCCCAATAATCTCGTACTTGCTGCCCCAGTTGCTCTCGTCCACCTTGAGCTTGGCAATCGGGACGATTCGGTAGGCTCCTGCCTTGTTGCACGCCTCTTCGGCGCTCACCACGTTGCCGTCGGCGTCGATCAACTGGTAGTCATAGGCGTTCTCGAGCACCTCATCCGCCGAGTCGCCGTCAGCGAAAGAGGAGTACACTTTGCCATTGCGAACGAAATCGAGATAGGTCACTGCGATATCGGGAAGCGCATCTCCGAGCGTAATCCTCGCGCTGCTGGGCTGAGGCTCAAGAGGTCGCTTGACGACGTTGCCGCTGATGACCACATTGGCATCATCGGGGGTCGCAGGCTCGGACGTCCCGCCCACGGTGTCGGACAGATACGTCACGTCGATGCGCGCACGCCCTTCCCCATTTGCCTTGAACGTCACAGTCGAGTTGCTATCCGAGTCGGATTGGCCGACAACCGCGAGCACGTCGGAGTCGCTGCTTGTCCAGGTCCAGCTGAAGTTCGCCCCAGGGTTGTCCAGCGTCTTCATAAAGTCGACGACCTCGCCGTAAACCCAGGTCGAGACGTAGGACGCCTCATCGAATCCCGCACGAGCCAACTGTCGCACGGAAAGTGGCGCGGAGCCCCTGTAGTTTTTGGCCTCGATGGCGACGTCGTAGCCGCTCGTCTTGAACGCGCTTTCAGAGCTCGCCGCCTTCGAATAGCTGAGCGTTCCATCGTCGGCAACGCTCACGCTATCGAGAACAGTCTCTGAAGTTGCCTTGTCGACCGCCACGATTTTCGCGCCCTCAGGCACCTCGCCTTCCGCGAAGAAATCGTTCGCCGTCAGCGTGCCGGAGATCGGACCGTAGCCCTCACCGCGCCAAATCACCTGAATAGTCGGGTCAACGAAGGAAGCCGCGGAAAGCTGCGCCTTGGTGATCTTAGCGCGATCGAACGTGGCGCTCGGAGATGCAAGCGCGTACTTGCAGGCATCGGCGCCCGTCAAGGAAAGCTCGAGCGTCACGGTCTTGTCCGTTCCAGCGTCGACGTCGCCCTCGGCATAAGGGCCGGGAGTCGCCACGATCGAGACGTCGTCATCGCCGAACTTCCCCGCGAAGCCGACAGTGCCGTCAAGGACACCTGCGCCCGTAGTGCCGTCGTAGACCTTCGCGACGGTGATATCGGAGAAGTCAAGGTCGCTTAGCTGCTTGGGGCCGATCGTGAACGTCCAGTTCGGATCGGTGAGCGTGGCGGCATTGTAGCTGTCGCACTCCTGAACGTCGAGCTGCACGGTATAGGTGCCCGGATCGACCGCTTCGGTTACCGTGGCGCCGTTGCTAAGATAGCTTACCGTCTGCGCTCCGTCACAGGAAAGCTTGCCTGCGAACTCGAAGCTTGCCTGCTTGGCACTTCCGTCGTAGGCAAGGTCACTCGGTGCCGCGAACGTGAAATCCGAGGGCGCAAGGGTGCGCCTCACGACGTCGATGTCGATGCTGCCGACCTGCGCCGCGTATTCCTCTGTTGCGAGGAAGTTGAAGATTACCTCGTAGCGGGCGGCCTTCGCGAAGGTGAAGCAATCGGCAGACTCGGTCGGGGTGAGATAGCAGCCGTTGGCTTCGCTCCAAGTGAGGCTCTTAGACCCTGCGTAGCAAGAGACGGAACCTTGAAGGTTTTTGGCAGGCGCGCCGTCCGCCTTGTAGCTGACCGCGAAGACGACCTCATCGCCGCAGATGAAGGTCGCATCAGGCGATTCGACGAAAAGTCCGGTGTCCGCGTCCACCGTGCCGGCCTTGATCTCGGTCGTGATGACAGGGGGCGCATAGACCGCAGGCTCGATCGTGCCGGGGATGACCTTGGTCATGCTGGCGCCGCCCGTTTGCAGCGTGACGGTCGCCGTGAAGCTGCCCGCTTCGCCGTCCTGGTTCGCGAAGGTTCCCGCCGTGGCAGCGCGCACGTCGCTCACGACAACCGAGCTGTTGTCTTCGGTGATGCCCTCGATCTTCCGGATTTCGCCCAACACCCAAGCGGCAAGGCTGCTTTCTTCGTTGGCATCGGTCATCGAGACGGTGAAGGAATCGGGCAAGCTGTCCACAAGTTCGCT
>USJN01000156.1 GCA_900554945.1 uncultured Coriobacteriaceae bacterium
CGGCACCTTGATGTTGTAGAACGCGGAAAGGCCTGCATATTCGGCCTGATCGCCCAGCTCTTCCTCGATACGGAGAAGCTGGTTGTACTTCGCGACGCGATCGCTTCGGCACGGCGCGCCGGTCTTGATCTGGCCGGTGTTGCAGGCAACGGCCAAGTCGGCGATGGTCGTGTCCTCCGTCTCGCCCGAGCGGTGGCTCATGACGCACGCATAGCCCGCGCGCTTCGCCATCTCAATCGCCTCGAGGGTCTCGGTGAGGCTGCCGATCTGGTTCACCTTGATGAGGATCGCGTTCGCGCAGCCAAGCTGGATGCCCTTCGCAAGGCGCTTGGAATTCGTGACGAACAGGTCGTCGCCGACGAGCTGCACCTTGTCGCCGATACGATCGGTCAGCGCCTTCCAGCCGTCCCAATCCTCCTCGGCCATGCCATCCTCGATGGAGATGATGGGGTACTTCTCGACGAGCGCGGCCCAGTAGTCGACCATTTCGGCGCTGGAAAGCTCGCGGCCTTCGCCCTTAAGCTCGTACTTGCCCGTCTCGGCGTTGTAGAACTCGGTGGAAGCCGGATCCATCGCGAACATGATGTCGACGCCCGGCTTGTAGCCCGCGGCCTCGCATGCGCGGACGATGTATTCGAGCGGCTCCTCGTTGGTGGTGAAGTTCGGCGCAAAGCCGCCCTCGTCACCCACGCCACCGCCAAGACCGGCCTCATGCAGGACCTTCTTGAGCGTGTGATAGATCTCCGCACACCAGCGCAGCGCCTCGGCAAACGTGGGCGCGCCAACCGGCATGATCATGAATTCCTGGAAGTCGACGTTGTTGTCAGCGTGCACGCCGCCGTTTAAGATGTTCATCATCGGCGTGGGCAGCACATGCGCCCCGATGCCGCCGACGTACTTGTACAGGGGAAGCTGCGCTGATTCGGCTGCCGCCTTAGCGCAGGCTAGCGATGCGCCCAGAATGGCGTTCGCGCCGAGCGCACCCTTGTTGTCGGTGCCATCGATCTCGAGCATCGTCGCGTCGATAGCGCGCTGATCCTCGGCCTCGAAGCC
This sequence comes from uncultured Coriobacteriaceae bacterium, assembly GCA_900554945.1. Classification (GTDB taxonomy): domain Bacteria; phylum Actinomycetota; class Coriobacteriia; order Coriobacteriales; family Eggerthellaceae; genus Ellagibacter. The sequence continues at coordinate 1,054 of USJN01000156.1, forward strand.
GATAAGGGCCTCGGCGATTTCCTCGCTGACATGGGTCACAGCGTCCAGAACGCCCTTGCCCATATAGCGATGCGTGTCGCAATCGCGCAGTTCGACAGCCTCGAATGCGCCCGTCGACGCACCGGAGGGAACCGCAGCGCGACCGAACGAGCCGTCGTCAAGCGCCACTTCAACCTCAACCGTCGGGTTTCCGCGAGAGTCAAGAACCTCACGCCCGAATACGTCGATGATCATGCCCATGCAAAACCTCCCTGAAGGATTCTTTTCGTCCGACCGACGCAAACGCGGCCGAAACCTAACAGGGAAACTATACCACTACAACCGCGTATAGCTTCGCACCCGCACCTGAACCGCCCGCCTGGGCGCGTCTGCGGGGAACGTACGCAGACGGAACGGCGTTCTAGAAGAAGAGGGCGAGAAGTACACAGACCGCAATGCCAACGACAATTGCCGCCACCCCCCGAATGCCGAGATGCGATTCCTCAAGGGAGCTTCGACGCCCATCCTTCGTCGGAGCGCCGTAGCAACGTGCGTCCATGGCGGCAGCTAGACGATCTGCGCGCCGGAAGAGCGCAACGAAGAGCGCGACGAACACGCGCCCCCATGCGCGCAGCGTCTCGACAACGCCCGACCCCGAGAAGCGGGCACATCGCGACCACTGCGCATCGTGAACCTGGCACAACTCCTCAGCCGTCACGGGAATGAAGCGAAGCGCGATTGAGAGGGCGCACGCAGCATCGTCAACGGGAATCGGCGTGCGTTTGAGGGGAGCCATGAAGCTCGATGCCGCGCTCATCATCTCCGTAGAAGTCGTCGTGAAGCTCACAAGCAGACTTGCATACACCAAAATCACGACACGGATCGCGTTATACGCCCCCTTGGCGAAGCCAGCGGCAACGAAGCCGAACGACCCCACAAGGGCAATGGGGTCGAACGCCGCGAAGGGGGCAGCCATGGACGCCTCGGCATCTGAAAGATATATCGGCAACGAAACATCCCAGGTGAAGGAGCAGAATGCTACGGCAACGACAACCAAGACGTACGTCGGCGCCGCAAGCACCAAGACGCTTCTGAAGGGGACGCGGCTTATCGCGTGAGCAAGCGCGTACAGCACCGCAGCAATCGCGAGCCCCGACCAGGTCTCAAGGAGAAACAGGGTGATCGAGTACGCGAGGAGCAGCACGATCTTTATGCGCGGGTCAGCCCGATGGAGAGGCGATGTCCCGAAATGATATGTCTTCACAGCTAAATGCACGCAAGCAGTATACCGACCAAAGCGCGCAGGACAGCGTTAAGTCGGCCCAAATGCAAAAAGAGAGCCGAGGCAATGCCTCGACTCTCTCGTGCATCCCATAGGGGAAAGGCTACTCGGCCTTCTCCTCGGTTGCGGCCTCCTCGGCAGGAGCAGCTTCCTCGGCGGGAGCAGCCTCTTCGGCAACTTCCTCAGCCTTGGCTTCCTCGGCCTTAGCTTCCTCAGCAGCCTCGACCTTCTTCGGGGCAACCTTCTTGGCAGCCGGCTTCTCCTCGGTCTTGGTCTTCTTGGAAACAGGCTCAGTGCACAGCTCCATGATGACCATCGGAGCATTGTCGCCCTTGCGGAAGCCCAGCTTCATAATGCGGGTGTAACCGCCCTGGCGATCGGCGAACAGGCCCTGCTCAACCTTCTCGAAGATCTCGCGAACGAGCTCTTTGTCGTTGCCAAGAGCTGCGATAGCGAGACGACGGGAATGCAGGTCGCCCTTCTTCGCCCAGGTGATGATTTTGTCGACGTCAGGACGGATCTCCTTGGCGCGCGACTCGACCGTCTTGATGCGGTCGTTCAGGAAAAGGGCTTTGACAAGGCTGCGCTTCATAGCCTTAGTGTGGCTATAGTCGGTGCCGAGCTTGCGACCCTTCTTGTTGTGTCTCATAACTCTTTGTCTCCTAAAGCTTCAAATTGAGGTCCATGGAAATGAGCTTGTCCTTCACTTCCTCGATGGACTTCGCACCAAAGTTCCTGATGTTCAGCAGGTCGTTCTCGGAGAACTCGACGAGCTGACGGACGGAATGAATGCCAGCGCGCTTCAGGCAGTTGTAGGAGCGGACGGAAAGGTCCAGGTCCTCGATCTGCTTGTCGAGCTCGGCATTGGACTCCTGACCCTCGGGCGCGAAGATGGAGGGAGCTTCCTCCCCTTCTTCCTCGTCGGTATTCGAAAGGCTCAGGAACGCGCCCATGTACTGGTTCACGATGTTCGCAGCACGGCACACGGCCTCAGTCGGGGCGATGCTACCGTCGGTCTCGACTTCGAGGACGAGCTTGTCGTAGTCGGTACGCTGACCAACGCGCGTATCGGACACGTTCAGCGTGCAGCGGCGAACCGGCGAGAACAGCGAGTCGACATGGATGACCCCGATGGGATCCTCCGTGCGCTTGTTGCGCTCGGCGGAGACATAGCCGCGGCCGACGCCGATGCGAATCGTCATGTCGAGCGTGCCGCCGTCGGCGACCGTCGCGATGACGTGCTCGGGGTTCACGAGCGTGAACTCGGTCGGGACGTCGAGGTCGGCACCGGTAACCGTGCACGGACCCTCAGCGAGCACGTGAGCAGTCGCCTCGGTGACGTCGTCGTTCAGAGCCGAGAAAACAAGGCCCTTCACGTTCAGCACGATGTCGGTGATGTCCTCGATGACGCCCTCAGCCGTGGTGAACTCATGCTGCACGCCCTCGATTTGGATGGCGGTCGCTTTCGCGCCGTCAAGGGAGGAGAGCAGCACGCGACGCAGGCTGTTGCCAAGGGTATGGCCGTAACCGCGCTCGAGAGGCTCGACGATGTAGCGAGCCACCGTGTCGTTGACTTCTTCCGTTGTTACCGTAGGCCTCATGAACTCTGTCATGTTTTAAAAGCCTCCTTACTATGCTGCGATTCCTTCGAGTAAAGTTCGACAATAAGCTGTTCGTTAATGTCCAAATCGATTTGATCGCGCTGCGGAAGGGCCAACACGTTGCCCTGGAGTTTCTCGATGTCAACCTCGAGCCAAGCAGGAACCTCGAAACGAGCGTTGGAAACGAGAGCGCTCTTGATGACGAGGAGCTCCTTGGATTTCGGAGCCACAGAGACGACGTCGCCGGCCTTCACGCGGTAGGAAGGAACGTCGACACGACGACCGTTGACCATGATGTGGCCGTGGGTGACGATCTGACGAGCTTCCTTGCGGGTACGGGCGAAGCCGAGACGGAAGATGACGCTGTCGAGACGGGACTCGAGGATGCGCATCAGGTTCTCGCCGGTGATGCCGGGCATGGCCTTTGCCTTCTCGAAGTAGCCATGGAACTGCTTCTCGAGAACGCCGTAGATGAACTTCACCTTCTGCTTCTCGCGCAGCTGCATGCCGTACTCGGATTCCTTGCGACGACGCTTGGGCTCGCGCTTGGAGGTTTTAGAGCTGCTGTACCCCA
>USJN01000157.1 GCA_900554945.1 uncultured Coriobacteriaceae bacterium
GACTGAATCTGCTCGAGCTCAAGCAGGTAGCCAAGCCGTTTCACGTCCTCCGCCTTGTCGGACGCACGCATGATGACCGTCGCCGAAGGGGCTGCAAGCTCGGCGGCGAGCATGGCAACTGTGCGCTGATATTCGATGAGAAGCTTGCTCACATACTCGCTCGGGACGTTGCAGTCGGAATCGGCGAGCATGTCCTTCAGACGTCCAATCACGCACTCGCCTGCCTTCTGCTGAATCTTGCGCATCTCTGCCGCCTGATCGGCAGCCGTTATCGGGGACGATGACATATGCGAAACGTAGCGCAAGGCAACGCCCTTCGCGCGCCTCAAAAATGTGCGCAACACAAGATAGATGTTCTGGATGGACCAACGTCCCGAGCTATGTTTCCTTAGCTCCTCGATATGCTTCAAACGCTTCAGGTACTTAAGCGCAATCTCGCTGTCGATATCGTCTTGTTCGGCGAGCTTCTTGACACACTCCCGCTCCCATCCGATTGCGCGGATGCGCAAATCGGAATAGGCCTCGTCTTCGTCCTCGTCGAAGCCATGCTGCTCTTTGATGCGCTCGATGCGATCGTTGTAAGAGCTAACCACGCTTCTCGTCGCGCGGCGTGTATCCGGCGTCTGCCGTGCGGTGAGCTCTTCGACGACGCTTCTGAGGATATCGATTTTCAACTCCGCCTCGCGCTCGCGGGCCGCTTCCTCGCTTTCGCTCACTTTCTTCGGCGCGATGAGGGGCACAATGAACGTCGCCACAAGCAAGGTGCATACGATAACGCCGCACCCAAGGAAGATGATCAGATCACGCTGCGGGAACCGAGCGCCATCCATGAAATACGGGATGGTGAACAGAATCGAAAGCGTGATGGTTCCCTTAGCGCCCGCAAGGGTCGTGATGAGGCTCTTGCGAAGGTCGAGCTTGAACTTCGCACTATGCTTCTTACCGCGTCGGCGCGTGTAGAGCCAGTCGCTCGCGCAGACCCACGCGAATCGAACAACATAGAGAAGCAACGTGAGCACGACAACATAACCGATGAGTGTGAAGTTGCTGAAGGTGACATCATCCCACGTATGAACCATGGCCTGCGGCAACTGTGTGCCCAGAAGCACGAACACAAAGCCGTTCAAGGCGAAGGTGAGCACACGCCACACGCTCGAAGACACGATGTTCATGCGCGAGATGGAAGGTCCGATCGCATGCGGGGAGATCACGTTGATGAGGCCCGCAACGACAACGGCGATAATGCCGCTCACGTGAACGGCATCGGCAATCGAATACACCAGAAGCGGAATGAGGATTTCGAAGAGCACATGAAACGTCGTGTTCTCAACGCCAAGGGAGCGCGCCTTATTGACGAGGAACTTGCCGATATAGGCGAGAAGCGCACCGACCGCGATACCGCCGAGAAACTCAACGAAGAAATTCCCCGTCGCATTGAGAAGGGAGAACGACCCCGTCACCGCAGCGGCAATGGCGAACTGGAACGACACGATGCCGCTCGCGTCGTTTAAGAGAAGCTCGCCTTTGAGAATGCTCCCCTGCCTGTCAGGGATGTTGACCTGCTTCGAAAGCGAGGTGACGGCAACGGCATCGGTCGGACCGAGCGCGGCACCAAGGGCAAATGCAGCAGCAAGCCCGATTGACGGGATGACCGCATGCACAGCAAACCCAATCGCGAGTGTCGTTGCAACGACCAGGCCGATCGCAAGAGAAAGCACAGGACGCTTATGGTGCCAAAGCGCCGCCTTGTCGGCGGACTTCGCCTCTTCGTAGAGCAGCGGCGCAATGAATAGCACAAGGAACAGTTCCGGGTCGAGTGTAACTCGAATTTGAGAGGAGGCGAACAATGCGATGAGAAGACCCAGGCCAATCTGTATGAGCGGCGATGACACCCTCGGCACCACCTGGTCGATGATCGAGGATGCGAGAATCGCCGCAAAAATCAGCATGACGAGCGTAAGGGTCTCCACCTAGCAATGACCTCCTCAAATAGGAAACTTACATATGCACTACATCTTTTCGGGTGCGCTAACCCCCAGAAGACTCAGCGTTAGGGCGAGCACGATGCGCGAGGCGTCGCAGAGCGCCAAGCGGGCACGGCGGGTCGCCTCGTCGTCGGCGAGCACATGGCAGTTCGTATAGAACTGGTGGAACAGCGCTGCGAGATCCTGCGCGTAATGCGTCAGGCGGAACGGCGCGCGATCAGCTGCCGCCTGGGCAACCATGTCAGCGAAATCTCCCATCTTGCGCATGAGGGCAAGCTCCGATTCCTCGCACAAAGGCGAGAGGTCCACGTCGCCGCCGACCGTGCGCTCGGCAAGCTCGTTAAACGTGATATCGCCCGCTTCCGCTGCTGCAAGATCGCCTTCGCAGGCAGCCTTGCGCAAGATCGAGCAGATGCGCGCATGGGCGTACTGCACGTAATACACCGGGTTAGTGGCGTCTTTCTTCTTTGCAACCTCGATATCGAAGTCAATCGGCTGGTCGGAGGAGCGCGAAAGCATGAGGTAGCGCGTCGCGTCGACGCCCACTTCCTCGATAAGCTCCTCGAATGTGACCATCTCGCCCGTGCGTTTCGACATGCGAACCGCGCTACCGTCACGGAAGAGATTCACGAGCTGGCCGAGAACCACTTCAAGCGCGCCCTCGTAACCCCATGCGGCGAGCATTGCCTGGCAGCGCTTCACGTATCCGTGGTGATCTGCTCCCCAAATATCGATCAGGTGCGTAAAGCCCCTCTGGATCTTGTTGTAATGGTACGCCACGTCGGAGAGGAAGTACGTGAACTCGCCGTTCTCCTTGATGAGGACGCGATCCTTCTCGTCACCGAAAGCGGTCGATTTAAACCAAGTCGCCCCATCTTTCTGGAAGACATAACCCTTCGCGTCCATCGCCTCGAGGGCGCGATCGACAGCGGACTTCCCGTCCTCGTCGGGAACGTAGAGCGTACGCTCGGAGAACCAGGTATCGAACGTGGTACCGAAACCAGAGAGCACAGCCTTGTTATGCTCGAGCATCTCGACATACGAGCGCTCGCGGAATGCCACGACGCGCTCTTCCTCGGGAACATCGAGCCACTTCTCGCCATCGGCATCGAGAATCTCGCGCGCGATGTCGATTACATAAGCTCCACCGTAGCAATTCTCGGGCATCGGGACATCGCGGCCACAAAGCTGCTCGTAGCGCACCGACACCGAGCGACCGAAATTATCCATCTGCGTGCCATGGTCGTTGATGTAGAACTCCTCGGACACGTCGAAGCCCGCATGGCGCAAGACACGCGCCATCGAGTCGCCGAGCGCCGCCCAGCGCCCATGGCCGACATGCATGGGGCCCGTCGGATTTGCAGAGACATACTCAAGATTGATGCGCCCCGCATTCGCAGGAGCCTCACCACGTCCGAAATCCATGCCCTCGCGACGCGCCTCGGCGATAACGCTCGCAAGCGCAGCGTTCGTAAGACGAATGTTAACGAACCCAGGGCCTGCGATCTCGGTCGAGGCGATGAGATCGTTCTTCGGCAAATGAGACACGACCACTTCCGCCACATCGCGAGGCTTCATGTGCGCCGCTTTGGCTGCGCGAAGGGCGACCGTCGACGCCCAATCACCATTAGCCGCATCACGCGGACGCTCGAGCGCTGCTGCGGGGACCTCCTCCAAGGGAAGCGACCCATCTGCCACAGCGGCGCTCAAAGCCGCATCGACAACTTCTTCAACTTGCTCACGTAAAGTCATTGCACTATCTTTCAATCAGTCTTTATGCCGCTCGAAAAAACGAGGGGCTGCGAATTTCACAGTCCCTCATGATAACATCACCCGTCGAGAAAACGGAGCTACTTCAAGGTTGCATAGATAATCGCCTTGATAGAATGCATCCGGTTCTCAGCTTCGTCGAACACCCGAGAGCGCGAGCCGCGGAAGACCTCGTCGGTCACTTCCATCTCGGTGATGCCGAATCGCTCGGCAATCTCGGCCCCGATGGTCGTCTCAGTATCATGGAACGCGGGAAGGCAGTGCATGAAAATGCCCGTCGGAGCCATGAGGTCGATCACGCGACTGTTCACCTGGTAAGGGGAAAGCAACTTGATGCGCTCTTCCCACAACTCCGCAGGCTCGCCCATGGAAACCCAAATATCAGTGTAAACGACGTCGGCGCCCGTGCAGGCTTCCTCAACGCTCGAGGTCAGCGTCACTGAACCTCCAGACTCGCGTGTCAAATCCCTGCAGGTTGAAACGAGCTCTGCATTCGGCATGCGCTCCTCAGGGCCGCAGGCAACGAAATGCAAGCCAAGCTTCGCGCAAACAACCATGAGGGAGTTCGCGACGTTGTTCTCGGCGTCGCCCATGAACACCAGCTTCTTGCCCTTGATGCCCTCGGGGAAGTTCTCCTCGAGCGTAAGCATATCGGCAATCATCTGCGTCGGATGGAACTCATTGGTCAAACCGTTCCAAACAGGTACACCGGCATATTTAGCCAATTCTTCAA
>USJN01000158.1 GCA_900554945.1 uncultured Coriobacteriaceae bacterium
TGCATGCAGGATCTCTTATCTTGCCATATCCCCACGCAAAGCCATCGCTGCCAGATAAGAGTTCATAGAGGTAATGGCTCTCGGCGTCGGGACATGGACATAGCGCGGAGCAGCTTCGACACTCTTCGACGCCCCCTTGCTGCACCCCGATGCCTTCCAGGATTTCCCTCTTTTCAGTTGGCGCGTTTTGCCTTATCATGTTTGCTTGCGCAAACCGCATGCCGGCGTGGCTCAACGGTAGAGCAACTGATTTGTAATCAGTAGGTTGCGGGTTCGATTCCTGCCGCCGGCACCACGAAAAAGCAATCCCCCATCTGGTGGTTCGTCCTTTCCAGATGGGGGATTTTTTTGCTCGCTAGTCTTTCACCACAAGAACGGGAACCTTCGCCTCTTTCAGCACGAAGCTCGACACGCTGCCCAGGATGCCGCGCAAACCGCCGAGACCGCGCGACCCCATGATGATGAGGTCGATGTTGTGCGCCGCCGCATACGCGACGATTTGCACACCGATCGTCGTCTCGCTCTGCACCTCAACGTGGATCTCGTTCATAAGCCCGCGCGTCGCGAGGCGGACATCGCGCTCGAGCTTTCTTTGGGCCTCGTTTTGGGCATCCTCGAAAGCCTCTCTCATACCAACGGGAACCGCCGCGCCATACGAAGAGTCGAGCCGCTCGATCACCTGATGCTCGATGTCCGAAATCTGCAGCACATGAAGCGCGCAGCCCGGATCCTCTTTCGCGTAGCGGGCCGCTTCCTCGAGCGCCGCATCGGCAGACGCCGAACCATCGAAGGGAACTAAGATATTGTCATAGAGCATGGCTGCCCCTTCCCCATCGTGCGTTTTGAAAACGCAATTCGGAAGACGGCGATACAGCAATCGCCTTGTAAGCTAATGATAGCGCGCTTAACCATCTGCGAACAGGGATTATGGCGAATTTTCTCCTTCATCGGGAAAGAAAGGCGCGGGCATTGCACATCAGTTCGAAGCTTGTTAAAATACGAACAAATATTCGAACGAACAGGTGTACCCATGAATATCGTCGAAAAGCTGGAAATCCTCGCCGACGCCGCAAAGTACGATGTGGCTTGCACATCCTCCGGTGTGGACCGAGGGGCGCGGCGCGGCCAGCTGGGAAACGCAATGGCCGCAGGGTGCTGCCACAGCTTCACACCCGATGGGCGCTGCATCTCGCTTCTGAAGGTGCTCATGACCAACGTCTGCATCTATGACTGCGCCTACTGCGTGAATCGTGCAAGCAACGAAGTCGCGCGCACCGCGTTCACCCCGCGCGAGCTGGCCGACCTGACGATATCGTTCTACCGACGCAACTATATCGAAGGGCTGTTCGTAAGCTCCGGCGTCATAAAAAGCCCGGATTACACGACCGAGCTCATGATCGAGACGCTGCGCATCCTGCGCGACGAGTACGGCTTTCGCGGGTACATCCACGCGAAGGCGGTGCCCGGCACCTCACCTGAACTGATCGATCGGCTGGGTCATCTGGCCGACCGCATGAGCGTGAACCTGGAGCTCCCCTCCCAGAAAAGCCTTGCGCTTCTGTGTCCGCAAAAGCGCAAGCAGCAGCTTCTGGCTCCGATGCGCCAGATTCGCGACTCCATGGCAGAAGATTCCGACACGCGTGCTCTCATGCGAAAGAACACGACATACTACTCGCAAAATCGACCGGCGAAACGCAAGCGGGCATTCGCACCCGCTGGCCAAAGCACGCAAATGATTGTCGGCGCCACGCCCGAAAACGACTTCCAGATCCTGAACTTATCGGCGGCGCTCTACCGCACGCTCTCGCTCAAGCGCGTGTTCTTCAGCGCCTACCTGCCAGTTACCTCCGATGAGCGCCTGCCCGCATCAGGCGCGGTGGAACTCGATCGCGAGCATCGACTCTACCAGGCCGATTGGCTTATGCGCTTCTACAAGTTTGACGTGAGCGAGATAATCGATGAGGACAACCCTTACCTCGACCCGCAGCTTGACCCGAAGGCGAACTGGGCCGTCAACCACCTGGAGCACTTCCCCGTAGAGGTGAACACCGCCCCGCTCGAAATGCTCCTGCGCGTGCCCGGCATCGGACCGCGCGGGGCGCGCCTTATCGTGAAGGCCCGGCGCACATGCTGCCTGCACGAACCCGAGCTGCGCAAACTCGGTATCGCCTACAAGCGCGCACGCTTCTTCATCACCTGCAACGGCAAATACGCGGGAACAGGCACGCCATTCGCCCCAGGGGCCCTGCGCGCGCAGCTCGCCACACCGATTGACGGCGGAAAGCACGGACGACGTGCGGCGAAGCAATGCCAGGGGCAGCTAAGCCTCTTCGATCCGCTTGAGGGGCAGAATCAGCACGGAAAGCGAATTGAGGAAGCGCAGGCACGCGATGCGCTCCATAACGCACAAGGGACGAGCACGCACGATGCGCCCACAAACTCAGCAAGAGCAGGCGTAGACGACGCCCTTAGAACTTCATGCAAGGCAAGCACGAGCAGTACCCCCATGACCGCGCAGAAGACGAGCATATCAAGCTCAAGCCCCCGCAGCCTCCCTGAGAAAAGCACGCTCGCCAGCCAAGCTGACGGCCTGTTCGGGTGGCAGCATGCCATCGACAAGCAAAAGGTTTGCGCATGATCGCCGCAGAAGAGCCGCTTGCCCATATTGCCTACATCTACGACGGAACGCCCGAGGGGCTGCTCACCGCAGTGTTTCAAGCCTATGCGAATCACGAGGACCCCGAAGATATTGCACAGGGAGCCGCATTCCAGCCCCGCCTTGATCAAAGCGTTCGGACCATAGAGACCGATGCCGCCCTCGCAGAACGTGTGAAGCGTGGATTGGTGCGCGCAACGGGAAAAGCGGGATTCAACGCCGTGTTGCACGCATCGCTATCTGACGACGCGCAAGCGGGATCCGTCGTCTATCGGTTCATTCGCTACGCCATGAGGTCCAACGCGAATCGAGCGGCAATCAGCGAAATCGCACACCCCGCGGTGGCCCCGCTTGTCGCACTCGACCGCTCGGTAATGAACGAGCGGCATCTTGTGCAGCAATTTTTGCGCTTCGAGTGCCTCAAAGGAAATATATGGTTTGCTCGCTGCTCTCCGAAGGCATCGGTCATACCCCTGCTCATGGATTGGTTCTCGGCGCGCTTCAACGACGTCCCCTTCATGATTTACGACGAAGCACACCGCGTAGCGGGAATCTACGATGGATCGGGATGGCAGCTCGTTCAAACCGACATAGTAAATCTCCCTGAAAAAGCAGGTGACGAAGAGATGATGCAGCAAGCGTGGAAGCGGTTCTACGACGCCGTCTCCATCGATGCGCGCTACCACCCCGAGCTCCGCCGCCACTTCATGCCGAAGCGATTCTGGGAGAACCTGCCCGAAATGGATGAGCGCTACGACACGTCGACGGACGACTACTCGCTCAATACGCCCTCGAGGTCGAAAGCAGGAATGAAGCTCTCCTCGGCAGCACCGCCCTCCTGCCAGAAGTAGTCCTCGATACCGAGCGAGTCGGCAAAATCGAGCAGTCGTTCGTAATCTTCGTTGGGAACGCGGCGGGCAAGTTCGGAGCAGCGTTCAAGCTCGCGGCATGCCCAGGCGTCACCCGCCTTGGCGCTCTCTGCCAGAACGGGAGTGTACTGGTTCATGATCGAAAGCAGCACAGAGCTGCCGAAGTGCTCCCACACCGTTTGCACCACGCGTTTGGAGTCCTCAAGGGCACCGGGCAACATCAGATGACGCACCACTACCCCGCGCGTCATGCGCTCGTCGCCCTCGTACTCGTCAAAGCAAGGATCGCCTACCTCATCGACCATGGCAGAAAGCGCGTCGAGGGCGATCTGAGGATAATTAGGGGCCTTTGAATATCGGGCAGCCAGATCGGAAGAGGCATATTTGTAATCGGTGAGATACACATCCGCATAACCTCGGTTTTCGCGGACGGCGCGAACCGTCTCGTATCCCGAGGTGTTCCAAACGACGGGAAGGTCCATCCCCCGCTCCCGCGCCAAATCGAGCGCGGCGCGCGCATGCGGCGCATAATGGGTCGGGGTCACAAGGTTGATATTCAGCGCACCCTTCGCCTGAAGCTCGGAGTAGATCTGCGCCAGCCGCCCGATCGATATCTCTGCCCCCGCCTCGCCGTCGGCAATGACGGCGTTCTGGCAGTACACGCAACGAAGCGGGCACCACGAGAAGAACACCGTGCCCGAGCCATGCGTGCCGCTGATCGGCGGCTCTTCCCAAAAGTGCAGCGCGGCGCGGGCGATGCGAAGGCGTCCATCGGCCCCGCAAACACCACGAGCCCCCGCGCTGCGGTCAACACCGCACACGCGAGGGCAAAGATCGCAAGAAGATATGTCGATTTCGCTTTGAAACATTGTCTAATCCCACCGTTTTGAGCCGCCGAGATTACCTCCGTGCTCAAACAGTCCTCGCTTCGCTGCGGAACTGCGCGCGGAGGC
>USJN01000159.1 GCA_900554945.1 uncultured Coriobacteriaceae bacterium
CCTAAAAGAAAAGGCCAAAGACTTATAGTCTCTGGCCTGGTGTTTTATGGAGCGGGTGACGGGAATCGAACCCGCGTTATCAGCTTGGAAGGCTGAAGTTCTACCATTGAACCACACCCGCGATTTGCAGCGTTAGCTATTGTACCGCAAGTTGCCCCATTGCGGCGAAACTTTTCTCGAAGAAGCGATTTGCCCATACGCGATACCGTGCACGAAACGGCTTTCCCTCGATGCAACCAGCCCGACATCGCAAACTGAGCGCACCCCCAGCCCGACAGCCATCGTCGCGCTCAGTGCCTGGCAACTTGCAACACGTTCCCCTACTCCTGCGCGATTCGCGTGATGTTCAGGATGCGAAGCACGTCGCCATCGCAGCAGGGCAAATCGAGCCCGCGCTCGGCCTTCTTCTCAATCATCGTCTCCGGGGCCACTGCGTTCTCCACCCAAGTCACTCCCTGAACAATCTCCCCCGAAGCAGCCAAATTGTAGCTGTCGACCGCCTCACGCAAAAGCAAGTCCGGACGTAAGCTACCCGTCGGCTTCGCCTCCAACTTGAAAGTGGCAACGGCACCCGTGAGTTGGAAGTCCCCCACGAGGAACTCGGCAGGACGCAGCACCTTCTCCTTCTTCTTGCGCACCACGTGAATCTCATCGGGCAGCGGGAGCACTGCCGGTGTGCACGACAGAAGCGCCCGATACGTGCTCACGGGAAACGCAACCGAAGCAGCAGCAGCCTTGGGCTCGATGTAGCGACAATCCTTCACCATGAGGTCGGCCACACTCGCCTCCTGCAGAGCAGAAAGCGCCTTGTCAGCGGAAACGTAATGCGTCAGGCGGACGTCGGCGATCTCGTGAGTCCCTCCGACACCGACAGGCAGCGCCGCGCCGAACGCAATGAGCATATGGGGCGAGAAGCCCTGGCTCACCGCATAGGGCAAACCCGCACGGCGCACGGTGCGCTCAAGCGCACGGGCGACTTCCAGATGCGACAGCATCGAGAGGCGTCCCTGCTTGGCAAACGTCAAGCGAAGGCGAAATACTTGTTGCGGCTCGCTCATCGCGCACCCCCTTCGGACGCGGGAAGCGGGCGCTCGTCGCTCGCCGCCTCCGCGGAACTATCGTTTTCCAATACCTCAGCGGCAGCAGGAGAAGCCGCAGCAGATGCGGGCGCGCCGACAGCTTCTGCCCCCGCAGGAGCAATCTTGGACGCGGGCACGTCGCCGACCTCGACCCCCGCAGCAGCCTGCGCAGACTGAGCAGACGCCACATCCGCCGTGGCCTCTCCAGCCGCGACGGCAGGCGCGCTCGGCGTGGAGCGAACGCCAGCAAGCATGTTGTCGCAATCGAGCGCCTGGCACGCACCGCAGCCCGTGCACTTCTCGAAGGTGCAGTCGGGCGTGGTGGTCTCCGAAGCCGCACGCTTACGCTCGAGAGCCAGGTAGCGCGTGGTCACGCCCGTGGAAATGTGCGCCCACGGCATGACGCGCGAGGTTTCCCACTGCGCCTGCGCGATTTCCGCAGGATCGATTCCCACGTCGGACGCAGCCCTCCGCCAGGCGTCCTCCAAGAAGAGCTCGGTCCACGCATCGAAACGTGCCCCTCGGCGCCATGCGGCCTCCACCCAGTCGGCCGCCTGCCGCCCGCCGCGGCTCATAACGGCCTCGACAAAACTCGTCGCCGGATCGTGCCAATGGATATCGACCGCCTTGTACTTCACGCTGTTGCGCAGCAAGTTCACGCGGCGCAGTGCCTCCTCGGGGGGAATCTGGCCGTCCCACTGGAAAGGCGTTTGCGACTTCGGGACGAACAGCGCGACCGACGCGCTCACGCGCACGTTGCCACGATGCTCGGGCGGCACGGCGGCCTTCGCCCGGTCGTAGGCGCGCTGCACAAGGCTCGCGATGCCCTTGATGTCCTCGTCGGTCTCAGTTGGCAGGCCAATCATGAAGTAAAGCTTGCAGCGGCGCCACCCCGCTTTGAACGCGGCATCGATAGCCCCGAACAAATCGTCCTCCGTCACATTCTTGTTGATCACGTCGCGCAGGCGCTGCGTACCCGCCTCGGGCGCGAAGGTGAGACCGCCCTTCTTCTGCCCCGCGACAAGCTCGGCCATGTCGACGCCGAACGAGTCAAGACGCTGGGAGGGAAGCGAGATGCGCACACCCTTGCCATCGCAGGCATGGTTCAGCTTGGTGAGGATATCGGCAATCTGGGAATGGTCGGTCGAAGAAAGCGAGGTCAAGCTCACCTCATCGTAGCCGGTGTCGGCAAGACCCTCGAGCACCGACGACACCACGTTGTCCGCAGAGCGCTCGCGCACCGGGCGATACATCATGCCGGCTTGGCAGAAGCGGCACCCGCGCGCGCACCCGCGCAGCACCTCGACCGAGAGGCGATCATGCACGCATTCGGTGTAGGGAACGATGCACGGCTCCCACCCGGAGCTTTCCGAAAAGCCCGTGAACAGGCGTTTCTCGATATGCTCGGGAACGCCCGGCTCCACAGGCTCGACCCATGAGCCCGCACGCTGCGCCTCTTCCTCGCCCCGCACGCGATACAGCGAGGGAACGTAGCATCCGGGAAGCGCTGCAAGCGAGCGAAGGATATCCTGACGCGTTGCACCCGCACGACGGCACTCGCGCACGCAGAGCAGCGCCTCGGGCAGCGACTCCTCGCCTTCGCCGATGAGCATCGCGTCGAAGAACGGTGCATAGGGCTCGGGGTTAAAGACGCAGGGCCCGCCGCCGAGCACAATCGGATCGTCCTGCGCGCGATCGACCGCACGCAGGGGGAGGCCCGACAGGTCGAGCACTTCGAGAACATTGGTCGCCGCGAGCTCATGTGGCAGCGTGATACCGATGGCATCGAATTCCGAAAGCGGAGCGCAGCTTTCGAGCGAGAACATCGGGACGCCCTCTCCGCGCATGAGGTCGATCAGGTCGACCGCAGGCAGAAACGCGCGCTCGGCAGCGAGATGCTCGGTCGCGTTCACCGCGTTCACGAGGATACGGACCGCCTGGTTCGGCTGCCCGAGCTCGTAGGTGTCCGGGTAGACCATGCAATAGTTGAAGTCCGCACCCTCCTTGCGCGTGCTTCCCCATTCGTGGTCGAGATAGCGCGCCGGTCGCTCAACGCGCGCAAGCAGCGGCTCAAGCCGCGGCCACAAGTCGATCATGTATCCCCCTCGATATACCCTTGATATGCAAAACCGCAGATGCGGCCCTTATTCAGTCTTCTTGAGAACCGACGCGGCGCCTTGGCGGACCGCCGTCTTCACGGTCGAGAGCACGCGAGCCCCCGCAGGAGTCGCCGCGACATCGCCCGCAATCTGCGTCGCTTTCGCCGTCGCTGAGGAAACGACGCCCGCAAGACCTGCGATGTTGCCGCCGCGCTCGAAGTACTCGATGGCCGCAAGGCCCATCGCCTTCGTGCCCGCATAGCCCACACCCGCCTTCACGGCCCAGCCGATGCCGGGCACCGCGCCCGCAACCTGACGGGCGACGCTGCGGCACGCGAACCCGCCGGCAACGATGGCGGCAAGCTCCTTCACGCGCGCGGCACTCATGGGCTCGCCGTATGCAGCGGCGATTTGGAGCAGCATCTTCGCCTGGTTGAGCGTCATAAGCGGCATGTCGGCGCCGGGAATGAAAAGCACGAGGCCGATGCCGGCGTTCTGAAGCGACGTCGCGCTCACCGCCTCGAGCGAGAGCGGCTTGCGCACGAACGGGAACGACAGCGCGAGGGCGAGGCGCTTCTCACGGCACGCGGCCACAACCCACTCGCCCATGCGGCGATCGAGTGCGGCGGCAGCGGCATCATCAATGGGAATCGGGGCGTCGAGAACATCAGGCGAACTCGCCGCCGCGCCCGCGAACCCCGCGGCTGCACCCGCGCCCGCTGACTTCGCCGCGCGTATACCTGCGAACACGCTCACATGCGCGCCCGCGACTTCCCCGCTCGCGCAGGCGGCATCGCCGTCGGCCTCACAGCCTTCAACGCCTTCGGGCGCGACCAGATCGCCTTCGGGAATAGGATTACCGTACGCGCTCGCCATGTCGGCTACGAGGCTCGGCATCGACGTCACAACCATCACAGGAACGCCCGCAGCGCGAATTTCCGCAGCTCGGCGGCCCACTTCCTCGGAGAAGCCGGCGACGATCACCGCCATATCGTCGCCTTCGTACGGCGAGAAGGCGGGTCCCGCGAAATACCCCACGGTCACGCGAGCATGCGCGCCCGCGCCGACGAAGGCCGAGCGAACATGCGCAGCCACGTCGCCAGGCGCCGAATCATCGATGAGCACGCTCACAGACACTGGCGTGCTGCGTGCGCTTTCGATGTCGGTCGCCGCCTCGATGACCGCCTTAAGGTCGATGGGAAGTTTCATAGCCGCCCTTCTTTCTTCTTGTCGATGTTCGATCCGCGATAGACCGAGCCGATGAGCCCCAGCGCCAT
>USJN01000160.1 GCA_900554945.1 uncultured Coriobacteriaceae bacterium
TATTCAACTATAAGATTATTCATACTTACGCAGATAAAACAAGGATGGCGGCCTCCTCTCGGAAACCGCCATTCTCGCATAGCCTTTGGGGCGCGCCCCTCAAGCCGCTATTTGCCACTGAGAAGCTATGCCGTCTCGCCCTTCTTCACGCCGAAATTCAGCTTGTGAAGCGTAATCACTGCAACGACGATGATGACCACACCGAGCGCGAGCGAGATCCACGGATTGCCCGTGAAGCCAGCCACGATGTAGCAGATGAAGCACGCGATCATAACGAGCGTCGCGTAGGGAATCTGCGTGGCAACGTGGCGCAGGTGGTTGCACTTTGCGCCCGCAGAGGAGAGGATCGTCGTATCGGATATCGGCGAGATGTGGTCGCCATAGACTGCACCCGCGAGCGTCGAGCCGACGGCCACAAGGAACAGCGGGTCGTCGGTGGGGAACACGCCGATCACGATGGGAAGGATAAGCGCGATCGTGCCCCAGGAAGTGCCCATGGCGAAGCCGATGAACGCCGCCACCAGGAAGATGATCGCAGGCAGAAGGGTAAGCCCCACGCCAAGCCCGTTCAGCACGCCGCTCACAAACTCGCCCGTTCCCAGCAGATGACGGCACAGGCCGCCCAAGCTCCACGCCAGAACGAGGATCATGATCGCGCCGACCATCGAGCGCACGCCTTCGGAGATGCCTTCCACAAAACCCTCGAGCGTCGTGAGCTTACGGGGCAGGAACATCGCAGCCGAGACCACGAGCGCCACACAAGATCCGATGCACAGGCCCGTCACCGGGTCCTCGCCGACAGCAGTGGCGAAGTCGACGCCCTCGAAGAAGCCACCCACGTACATCATGCCGAGAATCGAGAACACGATCAGCACGACAATGGGGACGATCAGGTCGAACACGCGGCCATTCTCGGAGATGTTGAGTCCCTTGTACTCGTCAATCGCGCCCGACGCTGCGTCGTCGATGTCGGCCTCCTCGGTCACAACCGACGGCACGCCCGGATGATCGCCTTCGTATGCTTCGACGTTTTTCTCGGGAAGACGGGTCGTCGAAACCGCCGCAAGGGCGCTTCCCTCGCGCGGGATGTCATCGACGTCGTGCCCCTGGGCGCACGCTTCCTCAGCCGCGCGCATCGAGCCGAAATCGAGCTTCGTGATCAGCATAAAGAACACGAAGAAGATCGTGAGCAGGGCATAGAAGTTGTAGGGGATGGACTGCACGAACGTCGAGAAGCCGTCTTCTCCCAGATAGCCGCCCACGGCAACCGCCCAAGAAGAGACCGGCGCAATGATGCACACAGGCGCCGCCGTGGAGTCGATGATCCACGACAGTTTCTCGCGGCTGATATGGAAGCGGTCGGTGATGGGACGCATGACCGCGCCGACCGTCAGACAGTTAAAATAGTCGTCCACGAAGATGAGGATGCCGAGAACCGCCGTGAGAATCGAGGCGAGGCGCGCGTTCTTCACGTGCCTCGACACCCATTCGGCGTAGGCGCGCGAGCCACCGGCAATCGCGATGACCACCGTGAGCGCGCCCAATAAGGCAAGGAACAGCAACAGCGCTCCGTTGTCGGCGATCTGCGTCGCCATCATTCGTGGAACCATGGTGAACGCCGCGATAAACTGATCGACGCCAACCCCCGCGAGAGTGAACTGGTAGATCACCATGCCCATAAGTACGCCGATGGTGAGCGACGAGTACACTTCCTTGGTGATGAGCGCGAGCCCGAGCGCCAAAAGCGGCGGCACAATTGACCAAGCGCCCGTACTGATAAGGTCGAAACCTTCCACAGGAACCCCTTCGTTGTGAGTGGATACTTCCCCTGCATAATTGCAGGCCGTTTCAGTATGCCTTGATTTTTCGGCTGCGGGGCCCACATGTGCATTTTTTTCGGAGAATGTAACAAGGTTTGCGAGCACTCTATACTTGCAGGCATGGACATGAAAGAAGAAACAAGGCGCCTCGTCATCGCGCGTCGCAACGCTATCCCCAGCGACGAGCGCATCGCTCGTAGCGAGAAAGCGTGCGAAGAGCTCGAGCGGTACTTCAGCCGCACGGTTGCATCCGGAGCACGCATCGCCGCCTACCATGCGCTGGGAAGCGAGGTGGACATCGCTCCATTCGCGAAAAGCGCCCACATGCATGGGTGGACCTGCGCCTTTCCCGTCATGATGCGAGACGATAACGACGCCAAGGCCCGCATGACGTTTTGGGATGTCCCCCTCGACGGTACGCGGCGCGCCTTCTTCGACAAACCCGCCCGCGCCGTTACCCCCGACGATCCCTCGCTTGCCGGCTGCACGTCATGCAATCCGCGCGAGATCGACGCCGTTATCGTTCCGATGGTCGCCTTCGATGCAGGCAACATGCGCCTCGGCTATGGCGGCGGCAACTACGACCGCTTCCTGCGCGAGCTTCGAAGCGACGCTGTCGTGTGCGGCATCGCTTTTCGGGAACAGGAAGTCGAGGCTGTGCCGACCGAGCCGCACGACCTCGCCTTACCGAAGATCATCGTCGCCTAAACGCAAGAGGAGACCGCTTGCTTGTCGGTCTCCTCTTGTGTAACTAACAACTCGTACGCAGCCCTTCTCAATCGGCCGTGAAACCAGGACGGCTATTCCGCAGAAGCCGCTTTCGCTTCCTTTTCCTTTTGCAGATGCAGTTCGCGGACGTACTCGCGATCGATTGCGCCCTCCGCGCTCGGCGGGTTCACATTGAAGGGCACCGGCTTGGTGACAAGGCTCACCAGCGGCACGATGACAAGCGAGAGAATCATCGCGATGGCGCCGCAGTTGATGGGGCTCGCGATAAGCGGCGTGCCCACGAATCCCATGATCATGTTGCCAGTCGTGAGACCCACGCCCACGATGAAGCTCGCCCATACGGCCGCCTTCGACACGCGGCCCCAGTAGAGGCCCCACAGGAAGGGACCGAGGAACGCGCCGGCGAGCGCGCCCCACGAGATGCCCATGAGCTGCGCGATGAACGTGATCGAGGAGTGGTATTGCACGAGTGCGAGCGCCGCCGAGATCACGATGAACACGATGATGAGCACGCGCATCGTTGAGAGCTGGCCCTTCTCGCTCATATTCTTCACGACGTTACCCTTGAGCACATCAAGCGTCAGCGTCGAGGAGGACGTGAGCACGAGCGAGGACAGGGTCGACATGGAAGCGGAAAGCACGAGCACGATGACGATGCCGATAAGCAGATCGGGCAAGGTCGAGAGCATCGTGGGGATGATCGAGTCGTAGATCGGCTGGCCGTTCGCGCCCATCTCGACCTGGCCGGAGTACAGGCGACCAAACCCGCCCAAGAAGTAGCTGCCGCCCGCGACCACGAAGGCGAACAGCGTCGAGATGATAGCACCCTGCTTCACCGCGGGGCCACTCTTGATGGCATAGAACTTCTGCACCATCTGGGGGAGTCCCCAGGTGCCAAGGCTCGTGAGAATGCACACACCCAGAAGGTTCAGCGGGTCGGGGCCGAACATGCTCACGAACGGGCCCGCCATGTCGGGCGCCAAATCGGAGGACATCTGCGAAAGCTCGGTAATCGCGGGCATGAAGCCGCCGTTGTTGAACAGGACGGCCACAATGACGGCGATAATGCCGACCAGCATGACGATCCCCTGCAGAAAGTCGTTCATCACCGTGGCCATGTAGCCGCCAACGACGACGTAGATACAGGTCACAACTGCCATGCCGATAACGCACCACTCATAGGGCAGGCCGAATGCCATGCCGAACAGACGCGACAGGCCGTTGTAGACGCTCGCCGTGTAAGGGATGAGGAAGACGAAGATGATGGCAGCGGCGGCAACGCGCAGGGCCTTCGAGTCGTAGCGGAGGCCGAAGAACTCCGGCATCGTAGTTGCGCCCAGGCGATGGGTCATCTCGCGCGTGCGCGGGCCGAGCACCCACCAAGCAAGCAAGCTGCCGAGAACGGCGTTGGCAATACCCGCCCAAAACGCAGCGATGCCGTATTTCCACCCGAACTGACCGGCGTAACCGACGAAGACGACGGCCGAGAAATAACTTGTGCCAAACGCGAAGGCGCTCATCCAAGGGCCGACGCTTCGCCCGCCGAGCACGAAGCCGTCAACGCTTGCCGTTGAACGGCGGCAATAGATGCCCACACCCACGGCAACGCCGATGAAGATGAGTACCATGCATAGTTTTGCGATCATTGCTGTTTCCTAACGATTCTCAAAGGGTTTCACGTGAAACGTTTTCCCATACTGAGTTTGAACAGGGAAAACATGGAAGGCGCACACGACGCGAGACTTTCCTTGTCAACCTGCGCGCCCATGCGCGCAACGAGCCAGGCCTCGTGTGCTAGAGATATCGATAGGAATAATAGTAGTAGAGGGGTGCAGAAAAGACATCGGTCGCAGCCGATGCAACAGTGTGCGCAATATGTCCCTCACC
>USJN01000161.1 GCA_900554945.1 uncultured Coriobacteriaceae bacterium
CTCAATAAGGAACTATAGCAAGTTGCCGAACCTCATGCAAGTTGCCTCCTCGCATTCCCCGCCGCAATTCGCAGAACGTTCACATCCGCCGAGGCGCGGGCGTCGTGCACTATAATTGGCCGCATCACGATACGCCTTGGGCAACACGAAAGGTCGAAGGACATGGAACACGAAGTAGCTTGGAAGAAGTACGACGAGGTGGACCTCGAGGCCCTCGAAGGCCTGGCCAGCAACTACATCGACTTCATTTCGGAGAACAAGACCGAGCGCCGCTGCGCCGCAACAGCCATCCGCATGGCCGAGGAAGCGGGCTACACCTCGCTCGCTGACGCCGTCCGCGAGGGGCGCGCGCTTTCCGCAGGCGACAAGGTGTGGGCGCATTCCCACGGCAAGGCGCTCATCCTGGTGCAGCTGGGAAGAAATCCCTTAAGCGAGGGTATGAACATCCTGGGCGCGCATATCGACAGCCCCCGCCTCGACCTGAAGCAGAACCCGCTCTACGAGAGCAACGGGTTCGCGCTTCTCGACACGCACTACTACGGCGGCATCAAGAACTATCAGTGGGTCACGCTCCCGCTCGCCATGCACGGCGTCATCGCCAAGAAGGACGGCACGGTCGTGGACATAAACGTGGGCGACGACGAGGGCGATCCCGTTTTCTGCGTGTCTGACCTGCTCATTCACCTTGCAAGCCAGCAGATGGACAAGAAGGGCAACAAGATTGTCGAGGGCGAGGATTTAGACATCCTCATCGGCAACCGTCCGCTGTCCATCGACGGCGAGGACGCCGAGCGCGAAGCCGCTGGCAGCGAGGGCGCAGAGAGCAAGGACGCCGCGAAGGAACCGGTGAAAGCGTTCGCGCTGAAGCTTCTGGCCGACAAGTACGGCATCGAGGAGGCGGACTTCCTTTCCGCGGAAATCGAGATGGTACCGGCAGGACGAGCCCGCGAGCTGGGCTTCGACCGCAGCATGGTCATCGGCTACGGACAAGACGACCGCGTATGCGCCTACACCTCGCTCATCGCGCAGCTCGAGGCGCCAGCGGATTTGGCGAAGACGGCCGTCACCGTGCTCGTCGACAAGGAGGAGATCGGAAGCGTCGGCGCGACCGGCATGGCATCGAACTTCTTCGAGAACACCATCGCCGAGATCATGGAGCTCGCCGGCGAAGGCGGCATGCTCCCGCTACGACGTGCGCTTTCCGCATCGAGCATGCTCTCCTCCGACGTGTCGGCTGGCTTCGACCCCGCCTACGCGAGCGTCTTCGAGCCGAAGAACGCGGCGTTTCTCGGGCGCGGGCTCGTGTTCAACAAGTACACGGGCGCACGCGGGAAGAGCGGCAGCAACGATGCGAGTGCGGAATACGTGGCGCGCGTGCGTCGCGTGATGGATGACGCGGGCGTGTCGTTCCAAACCGCTGAGCTGGGCAAAGTCGATGCAGGCGGCGGCGGAACGATTGCGTATCTGCCTGCGAAGTACGGCATGGACGTCATCGACTCAGGCGTGGCCGTGCTTTCCATGCACGCGCCCTGGGAAGTGACGAGCAAGGCCGACATCTACGAGGCCTACAAGGGTTACCTGGCGTTTTTGAAAAACGCGTAAAGGCGAGAAGACAGTCGACAGCTGGCGACCGCACCTCGTAGAGCGAGGGGTCAGGCAAGCCGAGCGGGTGCAAGCCGTGGGCGTGAAGCGATGGCATTGCCGCCAAGTGCCCCACGTCCGCGGAGGGGAGGGGTTGCTCAACCATCGAGCAACCCCCTTCACATTCGCAGAGGCGAGCGAGCAAACCGCAATAATCTCCCGACCAGCATTCACTCCCCTACTCGAAACACGAGAAACTCTATTATGCGCCAAGCATCGCTGCAGGAATCACGTACACGCCGTCGTCGCGCCGATACGCTATGCTCCCTCGGCCAACCACCACTGCCAAAAATGCTGGCTCTGCGTTTTTGGCTGCAGGGTTCAACGCAACCTTATCACGAAGCGAAAGCAGGGACTTTGCCCCCTCGTCGGCTTTGGTGTCAGACAGCTTGATCTCGACGCCTCCCCAAACGCCACCGCATTCCACGATTGCATCGACTTCAAGACCAGTATTATCTCGGTAGTAGAATAGTTCGTTCCCTATACCCGAATAAGAGGAGAGGAACACGCGCAAATCGCGGATGACCAAGTTTTCGAATAGCATTCCGAGAGTTTGCGTGTCGCGCAAAAGCCTTGTGGGCTCAGCTCCTAAAAGAGCTGCCGCCAACGATGGATCGCAGAAGTAACGTTTCGGCTTTACTCGAGCGCGCGCCTTTCCACGCATGGGAGGCGACCAACCGCGCAGCTCTTCCGTTATGTTCAGCCGATCGAACAGCTCGAGGTATGATGCTATCGTCTCGTCGGTCGGCACCGCCTCTCCATTCGACATATCTTTTGCGAGAGTTTTGTAGGTAACGGCCTGACTCTCGTTAAGTGCGAGCGCTCGCATGAGGGCGAGCGCAATTGCAGGTGATCTGCCTTCCTCGATTACATTGACATCAAGCACCGACTGGATATATTGCGACGCGGTCTCGCCTGCGGCCTCATCGGAAAGACCGAGGTTTGCCGGCCAACCGCCGCGACAGCACCACCGA
Organism: uncultured Coriobacteriaceae bacterium; assembly: GCA_900554945.1. GTDB lineage: Bacteria > Actinomycetota > Coriobacteriia > Coriobacteriales > Eggerthellaceae > Ellagibacter. Next base: position 2,616 of record USJN01000161.1, read on the forward strand.
GCAACATCAAGGAGCCCCGACTCTTTTCTTGCAGGAACAACCGCTTCGCCGTTGAGCAAGGACGAAAGCGACACCATCACCTCGCCCTCGCCTGATTCGCATAATGCCATGGGGCGCATTGACAAACGAGCAATTCTACCGGTTCCTGAATGGCGAACCTTTTGTCGCTCATCCTTTTTCAAGGCGGTTGAGCCCGTAAAAAGAAGGATTCCGCGCTTATTGCCTGACTCGTCCACGAAACGACGTGCAGCGTCCCAAACCTCAGGCACCTCTTGCCATTCGTCAACGAGATGAGGGGGATCGCCAAGCAACGCAAGCGTTGGGTCAAGTTCAGCCGCTTCCCGTTGCGCAGGGTCATCGAGTTTGGTCATGCTAGCGCTTCGCGACATTGCTGTCCACGTCTTCCCGCACCATTTAGGACCATTAACCTCAACGCAGCCAAATGCCCCCATTAATGCGTCGAGCCGTCGCTCGATCAAACGAGGCTTATAGCCTTCTGGCGTGAGGGTCTTCGCTCTGCTCATAACACCATCCTCGGCCGCTGATGCTTGATTTTGACCTTTTCGATATTCCAAGTCGATATTGTAGCGCATTGCCATTCGGCATTTTGCAATGATTTCAACCGTGCTTTTGCAACTTTTTCATTCGGTATTTCGCAATGTTTTCAACCGGTGCTTTGCATAACACAGGTAAGGTCGATCGCCCAGTCTCCGCGCCTCGAACCCCTAATCCCACGAGTCGATTTTGCCCTACCGCCCCCGTTCCACGACTGAGACAAAACACCCGATCCCCGTCCCGTTCGTGGACCCCGGTGGACCCCGCCCACGCGCTTTCGCAGCAAAGCCCCGCGAACGCGAATGCGACCGGCCCTACGCGAAGTCGTGGCGCAGCACGACCTCGCCGCAGTGCGGGCCGCGCGTGGTCCGCTCGACCCAGGCGCGCAGAATGCGGCCCTCCCACACGTCGATCTTCGCCACGCATTGCGGGAATCCCCCGCGGGGGTTGGTTGGCGAACCGGGGCAAAGCAGCAGGTCAGCCGGGCGCGCTTCCTTCCCCACCACGATTTCGGGAATATGGGTATGCCCGTGAATGCACACGTTTGGCAGCGGGTCGCCCGGCGCGAGCACGCCCGAGCCCGCGAACGTGATGTGCACATCCCGCGGATAATGTGCAACAAGAAAGCGCACACCGTCGACGACGGGCCGGGCGAAACGGCGCACCGAAGAGCCATACTCGTTGAAATCGTTGTTGCCGAGCACTGCCGTCACGGGCGCAAGCGTTTGCAGATCGCAAATAATCTCGGGGCTGCAGATGTCGCCCGCATGGATGATATGCTCGCAATCGGCGAGCGCATTAAACGCTTCAACAGGCAAAACGCCATGCGTATCGGAAATCACGCCGATTCGGGCCATGTCACACCACGCTTCCTTTCGCCCCTTACTCCCCAAAGCATACTCGTTTGATGAGCGCTCGAGAATACCTGTTCGCGATTGCAATGCGAAACGGGTCTCGCCGCTATCGCGGTACAGGGCGGAATGACGGAGGAAACCCAGGATGAGAAGCGCGCATCAAGACGCGAAAGGGGCGCAAGCGGCGTGCTGAGAGCGAGCGAACACCCTGCCCCTGCCCCTTCTCTTCTTCTTTCCCTTCCCCTTCCTTTCCCCTTCCCTTCCCCTTCCCCTTCCCTTCCAACAGAGTCTCGCTGTGTTGCCCAGGCTGGAGTGCAGTGGCCCAATCTCGACTCACTGCAACCTCTGCCTCCTGCCTCAGCCTCCCAAGTAGCTGGGATTACAGGCACATGCCA
>USJN01000162.1 GCA_900554945.1 uncultured Coriobacteriaceae bacterium
TTAGGGTATACTGGGTATACGAAACGCGGACGCCGCCGAACCTTCCACATCGCACGGCGGCATCTGAAGATGCAAAGGAGGCAGAAGACATGCGAACCATCGCGGTATCGAACTACAAGGGCGGGGTCGGCAAGACCACCACCGCGGTCAACCTCGCCACAATCTACGCAAAGAGGGGCCTGAGAACGCTCCTCATCGACCTGGACCCGCAGGCGTCCGCTACCGACTACTTCGGTCTCTACGACAAGGCCGTGCAGGAGCGCCGAAGCGCGGTGGAGCTCCTCTACGGAAACGCGGCAGTGGAGGACATCGCCTTCGAAACCGGGACGGAAGGCCTTTCGGTCGTGCCCTCGACCATCGAGCTCGTCGACCAAAACGAGCTCCTCCTGCGCGAGCAGAGGCTGCGGTTCGCGCTCGACGACTGCACGGGGCTCTACGACATCTGCATACTGGATTGCAGCCCCACCATGAAACGCCTCGCTTTCAGCGCCTATCTCGCCGCAGCGGGAGACGGAATGGTCGTCGTGCCGGTGAAGCTCGACTCCACCGTAATGCGGGGCACCGCGCTCACGGTCAACGCCATAGAGTCCATCGCCGACGCCCTGCGCGTGCCCACGCCAAAATGGAAGATCCTGCGCACCTGCGTTCCAGGGCTCATGACGAACGCCGAAGCCACCGGCGCGGAGGTGCTCGATTCCTACTTCCCCGACAACCAGTTCGAGACCGTCATCCACGCGAGCTCCAAGGTCTGCGAGGGAAGCTGGCAGTGGCAGCCCGTGGCGACGTTCAAGCCCGACAGCCGTCCCGCGAAGGACTACGAGAGGCTCGCAGAGGAGGTGCTCCATGGCTAGGGCAACGGCATCGGGGTTCACCATCTCGGGCCTCCTCGACAAGAACGCGGCCACTCGAAGCGATTACCCTATCGAGAGAATCCCCGTCGGCGAGATAGCCGACCATCCCGAGAACACGGCCTATTCGATGGACGATGCAGGGATAGCGCAGCTCGCGAAGAGCATCGAGAAAGAGGGTCTCACCGACCTGCCCCTCGTCCGCAAGCTCGACGACGGGAGCTGGCAGATGGTGAGCGGGCACCGCAGGAAGGCGGCATACGCCATGCTCGCCGAAGAGGACGAGAGGTACGCCCAGATCCCCTGCCGGATAATACGCGGCATCTCCGACGAGCAGTCGGTCATGCTGCTCCATGCCGCCAACTACTTCGTGCGCGACCTCACCGTGACCGAGCGCGCAGCAGCGAGCCGCGCTCTCGGGATGGAGGTCGAGCGCATGCGGGTGGAAAACCCCGAGCTTTCCGGCATGCGCACGGAAGACATCAAGGCGGCGATCATCTCGGAGCAGACAGGGCGAAAGGTGTCAGGAAAGACGATCCAGCGCCAGGAGTCGCTGGCGCGCAAGATCGAAGAGGATCTTGTCGCGGGGTGGCGCGAGGCGGCGCTTTCCGACTCGCTCTCGGCAGACGCCGTGAACGCCCTCGCGAAAATGGAACCCGACGAGCAGGAACGGCTCTTCTCCTCGTGGAAGGAGCATCCCCTCGACAAGAAGAAGACGACGGAGTTCCTGAGGAAAGCGACGAGCGAGCCGAGCGCGAAACCGCGTCAAGAAGAAGAGCAGAAGCCTTCGGCACCGCTCGGAAGCGCCCTCCGCGCGCTCAGGCGCTACGAATCGAAGGCACTGGGCGAACCGAGCGAGCTGGACAGGCAGGCGCTCGAGGATATCGCGGGGATGGCCGACAGGCTCCTCGGACGAATTTAGCCCCATGCAGGCGCCCCGAAGGGGCTCCTGCACCGTTTCCAGCAAGTAGCCTATCTCGTATACACGAGATAGGAGGCGGCATCCCAGGCACCCGAATGCGCCGCCCTGCCCCGTCCCTGCGCCAGGCGGCGCAAGGGGAGGGTCACGCCAGCGCGGAGATGCGCGAATGCCGTCATGCGGGGGATGCCCCGCGCCCCTGAAGAGACACGCCGCGCAAGCTTCCACGACGTCCGCGCGGCGAAGGATGCGAAGGATCGAGAAGATGACGAAGGTCTTGAAATACGACAACGTGCTCACCGCCCGCGTGAGCGACGCCGACTTCCGCGCAGTCTGCGAGCGCGCCGACGAAGAGGAGCTCACGCGCTCCGAGTACCTGCGCTACGTCGCGCGAATGGTCGCGGACGACGCCGCGAACGCCGACCGCGGCGGCGTGCTGCTCGACGGGCGCTCCATGCGCAAGCTCTCCCGCGAGCTCGTCAAGTGGGGGCACCACTACAACCAGGGCATGCACGCCCTGAACTCCATAAAGTTCGCCCTCGATCACGGCCGAGGGGACCTGGAGTGGGTATCCGGCAAGCTCGACGAGTGCGCGCTTTTGCTCGCGCAGGTCGAAGAGGGCCGCTCGGAGATCGCAAGCGAGCTCGACGCCCTCGAGGATCGCGCGATAGTCGGGGGCGATTAGCGTGCCGCTCCTGAAGCCCATAGCCGGGCACACGGGGTGCGGCGGCATAAAGCGCTACCTCGAGAAAGGGGGACGCGCGCTCAAGATCCTGACGATGAACTTCGCATGGCAGGAGGAGCGCGTCTTCGAGAACGTCTCTGAAGCCCCGGGGGATTTCGACTGGGCGAAGTCGATGGACGCGACGAGGCACGCCTGCGGCAACGACACGCCGTACCGCGGCAAACCGGCCCGCACGTTCAAGCACTTCGTCATGTCGCCCGACCCCCAAGACGGATTGACCGCAGACCAGGTTGCGGAGATCGCGAGCGCTTGGGCGCTCAAGCACTTCAGCAACTTCGAGGTGGCGATCGTCCTTCACGACGACAACGAGAACCGGATCCCGCACGCGCACATCGTCGTCAACAACACCAACCTGGTAACCGAGCGCCGGCTGCAGACCCCCGACCCGCTGGAGCTCAACCGCAGCCTCCAGGACCTCGCCGAGGAGCGGGGGCTTCGGTTCATGAGGGACGAGATCGTGAGGGAATGCGAAGAGGGGCCGGCACGCAAGAAAACGCCCGCCACGATGCAGAAGACCTACATCCGCCGCGCAGAAAAGGAAATCGCTAGCGAGGGCGGCTATTCCTGGGTCTCGGACATACGCAGCCGCGTGACGGTAGCCAAGGCACTCGCCCGAAACGAGGACGAGTTCATGGCAGTGCTCGAAACGCTGGAAGTCGATGTCGCGCAGAACTCAGAGCGCTCATGGAGGCGTGACTGGGTCTACTCGCTCGCCGACCACCCCACCTGGCGCATCGGCGGAGAGAAGCTGGGGCTCTCCTTCGGACAGGAGGCGCTCAGGAACCGCTTCGCCAGGATTGCCGCTTGGCACCCCACCCCGGCATCCTCGCGCGAGATACTCTCCCATGCTGAAGGCGCGCTCGAACTGAACGACCTTTCGGAACTGGATCGGCTCGCCAAGGCCATCGAGGCCTGCATGTCCTCGAACGCCCGCAGCCTCGCGGACCTCGACAGGAGGATCAGAAGGCTCGAGTCCCGTGGCGATGAGGGCTCCGCCGATCAGGCGAACGCTCTGCGCGAGGTGCGGGCGTACATGGCCCAGGCAAGGCTGCTGCCCGAGGCTTTGCAGACGAAGCGGCAAAGGCCGCCGCAGAACGCGGAAGGAGCCCTCAGGCGAGACGATCAGGAGCAGCGGAGCCAGAAAGCACAAGCGCATCGGGTCAGGCAGCGAGATAGGAGGGAGGCTCGATGAGGATAGAGATCGCCTACGAAGGGCGCATAGAGGTATTCGATACCGACCGCTTCACCGAAGCCCAACCCTTCTCGGGCAAAAGCATGCTCGCCGACTTCACGCTCGACTACGAAGACGCCGAAAAAGACGGTATCTGGCTTACTGCGCACTGCTACGCCGCGAACGATGCCTACAGAACCGACGGAGAGGAAGTTCCCGAAGCGCGGCGCGAGAAGGGCTGGAGGTTCCAGCTCGCCACCCCGAGAGAGGCCGCCGGAATCGAGAGCGTCACCCTGGACGGCTCGACGGTGCTCGCCAGGCTCTACGGCGAGCTCGTTGACGTGGCGAGGATGGACCGCGCATGCTCCCTTTTCACCGGATTTGGAGGATCGCTTGCAGGCCGCATCGTGCGGCTGAACGACTATCTAGCAAACGCCGACGAGGCGTTGGCGGCGAGCCAGGTGCTCATGGCCGAAGCTATCGGAATCACGGCAAATGTGCTCGAACGGGCAATCGAGGCTGAGACGGCCCAAGAAGTACCTTCGAACGACATGGAAGGCGACTGGATGAAAGGATACGGAGATGATCAAAACAATTATTAAAGGAATAGGTGCGTTCGTCCGTTGGATGTTCAGGGCCGTGTTTCGGTTCATGTGAGAGAACCATCAAATCTCTCATTTCAAGCATAGCGCCTCAGGCAAAATGAAGGATAATTAAGAAACAACGA
>USJN01000163.1 GCA_900554945.1 uncultured Coriobacteriaceae bacterium
CCATCTAGAGTTCTACGGGAACCCATTCCTCATGGTTGCAAATCCACGCCTGCGGTTCCTCCACGCTGAAGAACGTGAGCGAGGGGTCGTTCGGCCCGTCGTAGGTCTCGCCAAGCCCGCTCAAATGCGCGAAGCCGGCGTAGCGGATGTCGTCGTTGACCTTGTCTTCGAGCCCTGCGCGTCCGCGGAGGACAAGCCAACCGTGTCCCGGCCACCATGCCGTCGCCTCGAACTTCGGGTTCGCGACGAGTTCGCCCCACACATCTTTGGTTGTCGCGGTGCAAAACCAGATCTTGCCGTCCTGCTCGGCGGCGAAGCTGAAGGGACGCACGTGCGGCTGGTCGTTTACGCTCGTGGCGAGATACCACGCGGGCACGGCGCTTAAGTACTGCAGAATCTTCTCGTTTCCAGTCATGGGAGTTCCTTTCCTTAAACGGTAGGGCACGAAACAATCTGCGGGGATGGATACAAGTCCGCCCCGACGGTCTTACAGAAGGATGTTCACTGCGATTACGCACGCTAGAAGGACGGCGACGAGCGCGCAGGCGACGCCGTCGCGAGGGGCGAGGCTTAGCGGATGGAGCCTCGTTCGCCCTTCCTTGCCGTGGTAGCAGCGCGCCTCCATTGCCGCAGAAAGCGTCTCTGCATGGCGAAAAACGCTGGTGAACAAGGGGGTCATAAGCGACGAGAGCATCTGCACGCCGCGCAGAGGGCTTGTCTTGAGCCCCGCGCCGCGCGCGAGCTGCGCTTCGCGAATGCTCGAGAACTCGGTTGCAAACTGGGGCATGAAGCGCAGGGCGATGCCCATGATCATGCCGATCTCGTGCGCCGGCACACCGATGCGCGCGAAGGGGGACAGCAGCCGCTCAAAGGCCTCCGTCAAATCGAGCGTCATCGTGGTGAGCGTGACGAGGCTCATCCCCGCCATCATGAGCAGCAGCCTGCAGGCGATCAAAAGGCAAGTGAAGACACCCTGCTCGCTTACACGGATAAACGCCCATTCGAAGTAGACGGGGCCGCCCTGCACGACGAACAGGTTCATGATCGACGCGATTACGACGATGAACATGAGCGGGGCGAGCGATCGGAGCGCTTTGCCTGCGGGAATGCGGGCAAGCGCATAGGTTCCCACGACGAACAGCGCTACGGGAATGAGCGCGAGAAAGGACCTCGCGTTCAAGGTGATTACGATGAACGCGCACCCGAGCAAAAGCTTCGCGCGCGCGTCGAGCTTGTGGACGGGGCTTGTTCCCGGTACATAGCTTCCGAAAGAGAATCCGCGCATCATAAGAGACCTCGCAGATAGGCGACGATGGAGTCTTCGGTGGCGAGCCCCTCATGCGGCATAGGGAGCCCTCCCTCGCGCAAAAGGTTCGCGAAATGCTCGGGCGAGGTGGTTGCAAGTCCCACCGAGGTCAACTCCGCCGCGCGGGCGAACACCTTGGCAGGTGTCCCCTCCATGAGAAGCTTCCCCTCGCTCATCACGGCAACGCGGTCGCAGAGATTCGCGAGGTCGTCCATATTGTGGGACACCATCACCACGGTGAGCCCCTCCTCATGCAGGTGGGAGACCATGTCAAGGAAGGATTTCCGCGCTTTCGGGTCGAGGCCTGCTGCGGGCTCGTCGAGCACGAGCACCTCAGGCTCCATGGCGAGCACGCCCGCAAACGCCACGCGGCGCTGTTGGCCGCCCGAGAGCTCGAAGGGGCTGCGCGCGGCGATTTCCTCAGGATTAAGCCCTACGGTGCGCAGGGACCGCTCGACCCGCTTGGAGACCTCCTCTTCCGAAAGCCCCAGGTTGCGCGGCCCGAAGGCGACGTCTTCTGCCACGGTTGCCGCGAAAAGCTGGTTTTCCGGGTATTGGAACACCACGCCGACGCGCCCGCGCACGTCGTTGGCGGCGCCCTTTTCCGCAATGTCGCTCCCGAAGGCGACGACGCGGCCGCTTGTGGGGTGCAGAATGCCGTTCATGTGCTGGATGAGGGTGGACTTGCCCGATCCAGTGTGCCCTGCAATGCCTAAGAACTCGCCTTTGCGCACCTTGAGGGAAACGTTGTCGAGCGCCCAGAGTGCCTCGGGGGAGTTTCCCCATTTCGCCCGCTTAGGTGCAGGCTTTTTGCCTGCTTTGCGCTGTCGGCGCGCCTCGGCGGCGTCGTAGGTGAACGATACGTTTTCCAGCCAGATGAGCGCATCGCCGTCTGTGGGCTCTGCGGGAGAAGCGGGGAACTTCGCGCAGTCGGTCGCTCCTGCGGCCGCGTCCGCTTTGGGTGCAAAAGGCGATGCGGACGCCTTCTCGGTGAGCGTTTTTCCTTCCGATGAGCCCTGGGGCGCTGCATTCTCGTGCGCACTGCTTGCGGCAGCTGCGTGCGAGGCGAAAGCAGAAAACACGCTTTCTGCGAGAGCCTCTTCGGTCACAGCGGCGATCACGGGCACCCCTGCTCGGCGCAGCGCCTGGGAAAGCTCGGCTGCGAAGGGGACCTCCAGATTGAGGGCCGAAAGCGCATCGACGTCGATAAGCACTTCCTCGGGCGTGCCGACGCGCGCCACCTTCCCCCCGTCGAGAACGATGACGCGGTCGGCGAGGGCTGCCTCCTCCATGAAGTGGGTGATCATGACGACGGTCATGCCCTGATCGTTGAGCGAGCGCACGACGCGCATGAGGCCCTTGCGGCCCCGGGGGTCGAGCATCGCGGAGGCCTCGTCCAAGATGAGGATCTCCGGGTTCATCGCAAGGGCGCCGGCGATGGCGACGCGTTGCTTCTGCCCGCCGGAAAGCGCGTGCGTCTCGTGCTTCTCAAACCCCGAAAGACCGACGTCTTCGAGGCGCTGCGTTACGCGTTGCCGCAGCTCGGCGGTGGGAACGCCGAGGTTCTCGGGCCCGAAGGCCACGTCGTCTTCCACAAGGGAGGCGACCAGCTGGTCATCCGGGTTCTGGAATACCATGCCGGCGCTCTGGCGAATCGCGTAGGTGTGCTGGCGCTCGGAAGTGTCCATGCCGCAAACCTCCACCTGCCCCTTATCGGGAACGAGCAGCGCGTTCAAATGCTTCGCGAGCGTGGATTTCCCCGACCCGTTGCCGCCGAGCACGCATACAAACTCGCCGCGCTCGATCTGCACGCTTGCGCCCGAGAGCGCAAGCGTCTCGCCGTCATAGGTGAACGAGACGTCGCTTACGCGGATGATGGGGGGCTCGGCACCCTGTGGGGCAGAGTCTGCCGCGAAGTCTGCGGGCAGAGGGTTTTCAGTCATGGTTTAGCGGCCCTTCACCTGGTTTTTCTTCGGCGTGATGAGATTCGAGATTGCCTTGTACACGATGAGCGTCAGAAGCGAGTTCAGCACGGTCTTGATCAGGTTGAAGGGCACGACGGCAGGAAGCAGAAGTGGCATGATGACATCGGCGCTGCCGTACCAGAACGCCACGCCGATCGTGAGGTTTGTGACGATGGCGCCGGCGGTTGCGCACACGACGCCCACGATAAGGCCGACGATGGCGCCTTTGAGGGTGTGCTTCTTCTTGTAGATAAGCGCTGAGGGGACGACGAAGAACAGCGTCGCACAGATGTTCATGAGCGACCCGACCCATTCACCCAGGATAAGGCCGTGAATCACCGCGGCAATGGAGCCGACGACGAAGCCCGCGCCCGGGCCGAAGGCAAAGCCGCAAACCATCGCGGGCATGAGCGAGGGGTCGTAGGTGAGGAAGGGCGCGGCGGGCAGGAGGGGGATCTGGATGAAGGAGAACAGCGCGGCGATGGCGCACATGAGCGCCATGGTGACGAGCTGGCGTGTGCTCCAGCGGTTCGTGTTCTCGAGTTCGACCTGCTTGGTTGCTCGTGTGGCTGACATGACAGCCTCCTTCTCGCAAGGTGGGTTTCTGCGGGTCCGCTTTTCAGGCACAGCGCCAGCACGGCCGCGGCCAGGGCGCCGGTGAGCTTCGCCACCAGCACCGGGGCCAGCATGGTGGGCTCCGCGCTGACCGTAAAGGCCATGTGGGCCGCCAGCAGGCTGGTGCCGCTGACAACAAAGGCGCCTACTGCCACCTTGCCCCGGTTGTCCATCTCCTCGTACATGGACAAGGTGGGGAGGGAGCTCACCAGGCTGATCAGCATGCCCGTCAAGCTTTGGGGCTTCATGTGCAGCCTCTCCCCCAGCCAGGCGAAGGGCCGCATCAGCAGTCGCCGTACCAGCTCCGCAATGGGCAAACTTCCCAGCAGCACCACGGCAATGGAGGATACCGTGGCCATGGCGTCGGCAATGGGCGTCATGCCGGGGATGGGGTTGAAGCCTGTCATGGATTCCACCGCCGCCAGCGCCAGGCTGATGGTCACCAGCCAGCGGATGCCCTCCGACAGCAGGATAAAGCCCTTAATCATCTTGTTGGGGATTTTCCACAGCCCC
>USJN01000164.1 GCA_900554945.1 uncultured Coriobacteriaceae bacterium
AAATACACCAGGATTCATACTGAAATGACCTCACGATAATGTGCGGAATTACTCCCACTCCACTGTGCCGACGGGTTTGGGCGTGAGGTCGTAGCAGACGCGGCAGATGCCGGGGACCTCGGCAGTAATGCGGGCAGTGATGCGCTTGAGCAGCGCCCAGTCGAGCTCGGGCACCTCGGCGGTCATGACGTCGACGGTGTTGATGCAGTGGATGATGCACGGCCAGTCGTAGGCGCGCTTGCCCTCGCGCACGCCGGTGGCGCGGAAGTCGGGCACGGCGGCGAAGTACTGCCAGATAGTCAGTCCCGCCTTGTCAATCTCCTCGCGAACTATCGCATCTGCCTCGCGCAGCGCCTCGAGACGGTCGCGGGTAATGGCGCCGAGGCAGCGAACGCCCAGGCCGGGGCCGGGGAACGGCTGGCGCTCGACCATGTTCTCGGGCAGGCCGAGCTCGCGGCCCACGACGCGCACCTCGTCCTTGTACAGCAGCTTGACGGGCTCGCAAAGCTCGAACTGCAGGTCATCGGGCAGGCCGCCGACGTTGTGATGGGCCTTTACGCCGTCTTTGGACTCCAGGATGTCGGGGTAGATGGTGCCCTGCGCCAGGAAGCTGACCTCGTTGCCAACCTTGCGCGCCTCCTCCTCAAACACGCGGATGAACTCGGCACCGATGATCTTGCGCTTTGCCTCGGGCTCGGCGACGTCAACCAGCTTGCCGAGGAAGCGGTCGGTCGCGTCCACGTAGACCAGGTTCGCGTCCATCCGATTCTCGAACACGTCGATGACCTGCTCGCTTTCACCCTTGCGCATGAGGCCGTGGTTCACGTGCACGCGTTGAGCGCCTCGTAGCACGCCGCCGAATAACGCTCGCACAGCCTATCGATGCTCACGTAGCGGCCCACGTCGAAGCCCGCTTTCTCCATGAGCAGCAGCGAGAAAAGCCGCGCGAGGCGACCCGTCCCCTCGTCGAAGGGCTTGATGCACATCACGTCCACCGCGAAGGTGGGGATCATCATGAGCTTGCGGCTGGACGGCGGAGGGCGACCCCACTGACGCCAAATTCCAGGAACTTCGCCTGTAAGGGGTTGTATGAACGTCAATTTTTTCGCTACGTATCGTATGATTGTGGGGCAGGGGTGCATTAACCTCCCCGCCCCTCGCGACGTTTTGGAGCTGCTGGAAATACTGGAACAACGCTACCCTGATTTCCAGGGGCTGCTGCTCAACGACGATCATACCGATAAGGGACGCGATGCCATCGTGCTGGTGTGCGGCCGCCATATCGAGCATTTGGATGGCGTGCGCACCCCGCTTTCCGAGCAGGATTACGTAGCCGTGACGCCGCTAGTTGCGGGAGGTTGATGCCGCAATGTGCGACGGACACCGAGCACGCGTCCTTCGAAAACGCGAAGGAGACTCCTATGGTTTCTGACGAAGAAGTCATCCAAATCGTGCAGTCTTATCCTGCCGAGCGCCGCTATGCGCTGGCCGCCATGCAGGATATGCAGCATGCTTTCAACTATATCCCCGAGAAGGGGCTTTATTGCCTGGCTAAGCACCTGAACTGCGGTGTCGCCCAGCTGTATTCCATGGCAACCTTCTACAAGGCGCTGTCTTTGAAGCCGAAGGGCAAGCACATCATCAAGATTTGCAACGGCACCGCCTGCCACATCCGCGGTTCGGTGAACCTCGCGACCGGTCTCAAGCGCGAGTTGGGAATCGATCCCGGCGAGACGACCGAGGACGGCATGTTCTCCGTGGAGATGGTGAACTGCCTGGGATCGTGCGCCTTAGCTCCGGTCATGCTGGTCGACGGCACCTACCACAACAAGCTGAAGCTCGAAGACGTCCCCGGCATCGTGGAGCGCTACCGCCTCGCGGATGCTGAAGAAGGGGAGGCCGGCAATGACTAGGACCGAGAGAATACTGGTATGCTGCGGCACCGGGTGCATTGCCAACGGTGCCTACGAGGTGGCGAGAGCCCTGGAGGAGCAGATTGCGGCACAGGGAGCGAATGCCCAGGTAGAGCTCAAGGTATGCCGCACGGGCTGCTCGGGCGAATGCGAGCAAGGGCCGCTTGTGCGCCTCATGCCCCGCGACACCATGTACTACAAGGTAAAGCCCGCCGATGCGCCTGCCATCATCGCCTCACTCGAGGGCGATCCAGTGACGAAGCTTTTATATCGCGACGAGCAGGGCGTTCGCCACGAGCATCAGGCGGACAACCCCTTCTACGGCCTTCAGCACAAGGTGGTGCTGAAGGATGTGGGCATCATCGACCCCTTGAGCCTGGAGGAATACAAGGCGGCCGGCGGATACGAGGGACTCGCACGTGCCCTCACCATGACCCCCGACGAGATCATCGACGAGGTGGAGAGAAGCGGCCTGCGCGGCAAAGGCGGCGCCGGCTTCCCCGCGGGGCGCAAGTGGCGCAGCGCAGCGAGCTACGACGTGTGGCCGAAGTACATCGTGTGCAACGGCGACGAGGGCGACCCGGGCGCGTTCATGGACGGCTCCACGATGGAGGGCAGCCCCCACGCCGTCATCGAGGGCATGATCATCGGCGCGTTGGCCATCGGCGCCGAGACGGGCGTGCTCTACATCCGCGACGAGTACGCCTTGGCACGCGAGCACATCCAACGCGCTATCGACGACGCCTACGAGGCCGGAATCCTCGGCGAGCACATCATGGGCAGCGACCATAAGCTGGACTTGAGCATCGTGCGCGGCGGCGGCGCGTTCGTGTGCGGCGAGTCCACGGCGCTTATGAACTCGATCGAGGGCAAGGTCGGCGAGCCGCGCCCGAAGTACATCCGCAGCGTCCAAAGCGGCCTGTTCGAAAAGCCGACGGTGCTGAACAACGTCGAGACCTTGGCGTCCATCCCCACCATCTTGGCGCACGGCGGAGAGGAATACGCCAAGCTGGGAACGGAGAAATCTAAGGGTACAAAGGTTTTCGCCATGGTGGGCAAGGTCAAGCACACGGGCCTTGTGGAAGTGCCGATGGGCACCACACTCCGAACGCTCATCTACGACATAGGCGGCGGCATCATCAAGGACCGGCCCTTCAAGGCAATCCAAACGGGCGGCCCGTCGGGCGGCTGCATTCCCGAGAGCCTGCTCGATCTGCCGGTCGACTTCGACACGCTCGTCGAATACGGCGCCATGATGGGCTCAGGCGGCATGATCGTCATGGACGACTGCAGCTGCATGGTGGAGGTCGCCCGCTACTACATCTACTTTCTGTGCGAGGAAAGCTGCGGCAAGTGCACGCCCTGCCGCGAGGGCTTACGCCAGATGCGCTATATCCTCAACGAGATCTGCGAGGGTCGCGGCAAAGAGGGCGACGTCGAGCTGCTCGAGGAGATCGGGCACATGATGCAGGACGCTTCCCTGTGCGCTTTGGGTCGCACGGCGCCGAACCCCGTGCTGACCACCATCAAGTTCTTCCGCGAGGAATACGAGGCGCACATTGGCGAGCATCGCTGCCCCGCGGGCGTTTGCGCCGCGCTGACCAGGTTCAACATCGATCCGCAAACGTGCACGGGCTGCGGCATGTGCGCTAAGGCGTGCCCCACCGAGGCCATTTCGGGCGAGCGCAAACAGCCGTATTCCATCGACCCCGCCGCGTGCATCGCCTGCGGCAGCTGCCGTGAGGTTTGCAACTTCAACGCGGTGCTGACGGAGGGGAGGTAGCTATGGCTAAGACGTACGAGATTGTGGTCGACGGCAAGACCTGCACGGCCGAGCACGGCGAATACCTGTGGGACGTAGCGAAGCGCAACGGCATCGAGATTCCCGCGCTGTGCCGCAGCGAGGCGTTCCCCGAGCACCGCGCAAGCTGCCGCGTGTGCATTGTGGAAGTGGTTGCGCGCGGCCGCTCCAAGGTGGTCACTTCCTGCGTGTACCCCATAGAAGGGGAATGCGAGGTGCGCACCAACTCGCCTAAGATCGTTCAGGATCGCAAAGTTCTCATGGCGCTGCTCGCTGCCCGCGCGCCGGAGTCCGACCTCATGGCTGCGATGGCGTCTCACATGGGGGCGGGCGAGGGCTATGAGCGCCTTCAGCCTTTAGACGCAGGCAAGTGCATCCTGTGCGGTTTGTGCGTACAGGCGTGCGAAAGCATGGGAACAGGTGCCATCTCGACGGTCAATCGCGGCGTCGACAAGGAGATAAACACCCCCTACGGCGCGGCAAGCGACGATTGCATTGGGTGTTTGAGCTGCGCAAACGTTTGTCCCACGGACAGCATCCCGTTCATGGAGGACTCCGAGACTCGTACCATCTGGAACCGCACGTTTGAGCTTTCCCGCTGCAAAGAATGCGGACGCGTGCTCGGCACGCAGCAGATGTCGGATGCGGAACTGTGCGACGCGTGCCGCCGAAAAG
>USJN01000165.1 GCA_900554945.1 uncultured Coriobacteriaceae bacterium
CGCACCATCGACTCGCACGTGATGAACCTGCGCGCGAAGATCGGCGACAATCCGCGCAACCCGAAGTGGTTGCATACCGTCCACGGCGTGGGGTATCGCTTCGAGGACCCCACGAAATCCGGCAAATAGCCTGCGGGTGACCCGTGAACGAAACGAACCGAGCACATAACGGCTCGGCGTCCGAAGGGACGTCGAGCCCCTCTGCGAATGCGGGCGGCGGGGCTGCCCGCATTCGCGTCATGCCCGACTCTTCCGAGGAACGGGCTTCAACGGGCGAGCCCCATCAGGGAAAGCTTGCGCGAAAGGAGCGCCGCCGCAAGTTCGGCTGGACGAGCCTTTCCTACACTGCGCGCGTCACCTTGGCGTTCGCGCTCATCGCGGCGATGACCGGCCTTGTCGCCATCGGCGTCATCTCGTTTGTGTGGGAGCAGCATTTCCAAACCTACACCGCGTCCAACATGGAGACCCTCGCGGAGACGACCGCCAGCCGCATCGAGGAGCGCATGGAGGCCGACAGCGCGCTCACCATCAAGAGCGCTGCGGCGCTTATGCCCGTCGAGGCTGCGCTCGAGGTCACGCCGGGCATCGCCATCAAGGTCGTCGACGAGAACGACGTCGCCGTCTTCGATTCCTCAAACCGCATCAACGGCATTCAAAACGCTACGAGCTCCTTCGAACCGAAGGACGCCTCGAAGGTCGCGCTCGCCAAGATCGTGGTCGACGACAAGGTCGTCGGCTCCGTACGCATTTGGGTCTACGGGTCTGATACGCTTATGCGCGGCCCTGACCAGGAGTTCCGCGAGAATTCCTACCAAGCTATGCTCTTCGCGTCGCTCGTGGCCATCGTGCTCGCGTCATGCATCGGCTTTTTGTTCGCGCGCAATTTGGTGGCCCCCATCAACCGCATGACGAAAACGGCCCGCGCCATCAAGGAAGGCGACCTCTCGGCGCGCACCGATCTTCACGGCGAGGACGAGATCGCCCGCCTGGGCGAAACCTTCGACGAGATGGCGGAGTCGGTCGAGAAGGACCGCGAGCTGGAGCGCCGTCTCACAACCGACGTCGCCCACGAGCTGCGCACGCCGCTTATGGCCATCCAATCCACCGTCGAGGCGATGGTCGACGGCGTGTTCGAGGCCGATGCCGAGCGCCTCGAGACTGTGAACTCCGAGGTGCAGCGCTTAAGTCGCCTGGTTGACGCGCTCTTGAAGCTCTCCCGCCTGGAAAACCGCGCCACCCCCATGAAAGAGGAAGTGGTCGACGTGGGCGAGCTCATCCAGAGCATCGTCTCCACGCACGAGGCGTTCGTTGCCGACTCGGGGCTCACGTTCGAGTACCGCGCCGAGAAAGGTGTGCTCGTCGTGGGGGATCCCGACATGATTCGCCAGGCCACGGCCAACCTCATCTCGAACGCGGTGCGCTACACCCCCGAAGGCGGGCATGTGTCGGTTACCGTGTCGAAGGGCGACATCATGGCCTCGATCGCTGTGCGAGACACCGGCATCGGGCTTTCCCCCGAGGAGGCGAAGATGGTCTTCTCGCGCTTCTGGAGGGCGGACGCCGGGCGCAACCGCGCGAGCGGTGGCTTAGGTATCGGACTTGCGGTCGTGAAGGAAATCGTCGATCGCCATGGCGGCTGGGTGCAGGTCGAGGGCGAGAAGGGCAAAGGCGCCTGCTTCACGCTCCATTTCCCCCTCTACGACGAGCAGCGCACGCGCACCAACGACAAGCGCGAGCAACAAAGGCAGCGCCAGCAGCAAAAGCAGCAGCACCGCCAACAGTTGCTCTCGGGCGCCCGCCAGCAACGCTCGGCCGAAGGAAAATCCGCTTCCAATCGCAAAAAGTAAGGCAGTGCGCGATAATGGGTCGCGACTCATTATCGCTTGTCGGCGCGCGGGGCACTTGCTCGCGCGCTGCATATTCGCAACGAGGTTTTGAAAGGACCTGAAATCATGAGCGTGATCGACATCGAACCCGATGCGCAAGGCAAAGTTCGCGACCTCTACGATCTGGGCGACCGTCTTCTGGTCGTCGCTTCCGATCGCATCTCCGCGTTCGACTACATTCTCGAGGACGAAATTCCCCATAAGGGCCAGGTGCTCACGCAGCTTTCGTGCTTCTGGTTCAAACTGCTCGACGGCGTGATCGAGAACCATCTCATCTCCGCCGACGTTGCCGACCTGCCGGAGCGCTTCAAGCCCTATGCTGATGCGCTGGAAGGACGGTTCATGCTGGTCAAGAAGGCCGACATGTATCCCATCGAGTGCATTGTGCGCGGGTATCTCGCGGGCAGCGGTCTTAAGGAGTACCAGGCGCAGGGCACGGTCTGCGGCATCGAGCTGCCAGGCGGCCTCGTGAACTCCTCCAAGCTCGAGACGCCCATCTTCACGCCTTCCACCAAGGCCGAAATCGGCGACCATGACGAGAACATCAGCTTCGAGCGCTGCGCCGAGATCATCGGCGACGAGGCGGCGGCCGAGCTGCGCGATGCGGCCATCAAGGTGTACACCGCCGCGCGCGACCACGCAGCCGACCACGGCATCATCATCGCCGACACCAAGTTCGAGTTCGGACGCGTCGACGGCCGCCTCATCTTGGCCGATGAAGTTCTCACTCCCGACTCTTCGCGCTTCTGGCCCGGCGATGAGTACGAGCCCGGCAAAAGCCAATCGAGCTTCGACAAGCAGTACGTCCGCGATTGGCTCACCGCCCATTGGGACAAGGAGTCCGGCACCAAGCCGCCCCGCCTTCCCGAGGATGTCATCAAGCGCACGAGCGAGAAGTACATCGAGGCCTACGAGAAGATCACGGGCGAGAAGTTCCCGTTCGCATAGGGAGCTTCGGTCCGTGCCGGCAGGCGGGCATTCCCGGCCGAGCGCGCTGCCTTAAAGGGCCTTCCCGCTTTTGAAGTAAGTGTCCACGAGAAAGAACCATTGCATGTCACAACGTAACTACATGAACGACCGCTACCAGGACGAGGGCCCTAAGGGTACGACGCGCAAGAGCGCGGCCTCGGCGAAGCCGAAGTCGAAAGCTGCCGCCTCGGTGCATATCCAGTCCTCGACGAAGACCCCTCAGGAGAGAAAGGCGGAGCAGAAGGCTCGCCGCAAGGCCGAGCGCGCCAAGCAAAACGAGCTCGACCGCAAGTACTACAATCCGCCCACAGCGGAATACAAGCGCTTGCGCCGCCTTTGGTGGGTCGTCCTGATCGCCGCGGTGCTTATGGTCGCGCTGTCGTGGTTCGCCCGCTCGTGGGAGCCCGCGTGGATCAGCTACGTTACGCTCGGCTCGTCCTACGTGCTCATCATCCTTGCGTTCTACCTCGACTTCTCGAAGATCCGCAAGTGCCGCCGCAAGTACCAGATGGAAATGGAATCCCAGAACACCAAGGAAAGCCGCCGCGCCGAGAAGGCAAAGCGCGCAGCCGAGCGCGAGGCGGAAAAGCAGAAGGAAGAGGCCGCTGCGGAGGTTGCCGAGGAGCAGATCAAGCCCAAGCGCGGCCTGTTCGGCCGCAAGAAGGTCGACGCCGTCGAAGCTGCGAAGCCCGCCGATACCGCTTCTGCTGCAAAGCCTGCCGACAAGTAATCGCCTGCCACCCTGGAAAGGATCATCATGGTTTCGCGTGTATACGTGGAGAAGAAGCCCGGCTTCGATGTCGAAGCGCAACAGCTGCTCGCCGAGCTGCACACCGCCGTCCCCGAGGGGCTTGCGAAGGCGGCTCGCCTGCGCCTGATCAACTGCTACGACGTCGAGGGTATCGACGAGGAGCTTTTCGAGCGCTGCATCCCCACGGTGTTCTCCGAGCCGCAGGTCGACGACGCCTCGCGCAAGTTTCCCGTTGCGGGCGTCGAGTTCTCGGACAAGACCGCCAAGCAGCTCGCCGCGGAAGGGGCGGACATCTCCGGAATCGCCGCAGCTCCCGCCAATGTGCACGTGTTCGCCGTCGAAGCGCTGCCCGGCCAGTTCGACCAGCGCGCCGACTCCGCGTCGCAGTGTATCCAGTTCATCAGCCAGGGTGAGCGTCCCGACGTCGCCTTCACGCAGGTCTACGTCATCGAGGGCGAGTGCACTGACGATGCGCTCGCTGCGGTGAAGCACTACGTCATCAACCCGGTCGAGACGCGCGAGGCGTGCCTCGTTGCGCGCGAAACGCTCCAGATCGCTCATCCGACGCCCAAGCCCGTCGAGGTCATCGAGGGTTTCCTCGATTTGGACGAGGCGGGTCTTTCCCGGTTCATCGAGGAGCGCGGTTTGGCGATGGACCTTGCGGACATCGCGTTTTGCCAGCAGTATTTCGCGGGCGAGAAGCGCTGCCCGACCATCACCGAAATCAAGATGATCGACACCTACTGGTCGGATCACTGCCGCCATACCACGTTCGG
>USJN01000166.1 GCA_900554945.1 uncultured Coriobacteriaceae bacterium
TCTCGTTTCGCCGCTCGGGCGACGCGTTCACCTTGAAGAGCACAAGCTCGCGCTCGATTGCGGACTCCTTTGTAAGGTCGCTAATCTTATAGACGCTGACCAGCTTGTGCAGCTGCTTGGTAATCTGCTCGTATGCCACGTCGTCGGCCTTCACGATAATCGTGATGCGCGACATCGTGGGGTCCTCGGTCGGACCCACCGACAGCGAGTCGATGTTGAACCCGCGGCGTGAGATGAGCCCGGTCACACGGGAGAGCACGCCCGGCTTGTTCTCGACCAGGATAGACAGGATATGCTTCATCGAACATCCCCTTCCTCTTCAGCGGCGCCTTCCCCGTCCGGCTCCTCACCCTGGTGCGGGCCCTTGTCCTCAGAGTCGGCTTCCCAGCGGCCGCCGAACTGCGCGTCGATCTTCGCGCAGGGCGACTTCTCGCGCACCACCGGCGCTGGCTCACCCGGCACATCGGTGCGCACGGCGCCGACCGCCACGTCGATCGCGCCCATGACGTCGCTCATCGCCTTGCCAGGCGCGACCATCGGAAACACGTTCTGCTGATCGGAGATTGCAACGTCCAAAAGGAAAGGACCGTCGCAGGTGAGCATGCGATCATAGGCCTCGTCGAGCTTCGCGGGGTCGGTCACGCGCTCGGCCTGCCAGCTGTACGCGTCGGCGAGCTTCACGAAATCCGGGTTCGCATCGAGCTCGGTGAACGAGTAGCGCTCGCGGTAGAAAAGCTTCTGCCACTGGTGCACCATGCCGAGCGCGCGGTTGTCCATGATGACGACCTTCACCGGCACGTTGTGGATGGCGGCGGTAGCCATCTCCTGGCTGTTCATCTGGAACGACCCGTCACCTGCGATGCAGACCACCTGCGCGCCCGGGCGCCCGAACGCGGCGCCGATGGATGCGGGGAAGCCGAATCCCATCGTGCCCAGGCCGCCCGAGGAAATGAAGCTGCGCGGCTCCTCGCGGTCGATGAACTGCGCGGCCCACATCTGGTGCTGGCCAACCTCGGTAACGACGACGGAGTTGTGCGGGTCGAGCTTCGCGGAGAGCTTCTGCATGGCGATCTCGGGGACGATCTCGTCGGGGTTCTCGGTGATCTGAGCATCGTAGAACGGGTAGCGCTCGCGCCATTCCGCGATCTGCGCGTTCCATGCCTCAGTGCGCGGCGCGCAGGCTTCCTTCTCGATTGTGGCGACGATGCCCGCGACAACGCCCTTCAAATCGCCGACGATGGGCACTTGCGCCTCGCGGATCTTGCCGATCTCGGCCGGGTCGATGTCGATGTGGATGACCTTAGCATGCGGTGCGAACTCGGAGAGCTTGCCCGTCACACGGTCGGAGAAGCGCGCGCCCGCCGCGATGATCAGGTCGGACTCGGTCATGGCAAGGTTCGCGAACTTCGAGCCGTGCATACCGACGGGACCGAGGTTCATCGGGTGCGACGCCGGGAAGGCGCCTTTGCCCATGAGCGTCGTCACCACGGGAATCTGCATCATGGTCGAAAGCTTCACGAGCTCTTCGGTGGCACCGGATGCGATTGCGCCGCCGCCGACGTAGAGAATCGGCTTGCTTGCGCGCTCGATCACGCCGACCGCCTGCTTGATCTGCTTGGCATTGCCCTTGTACGTAGGACGATACGACGGCAGGTTCACCGCATCAGGATAGTTGAAGACAATCTGCTCGCTTTGGATGTCGGAAGGCACGTCAATGAGCACGGGGCCGGGACGTCCCGTCGAGGCGATATGGAACGCCTCGCGGAAAGTTGTCGTGAGCTCGTCGGCAGACTGCAGAAGGAACGAGTGCTTGACGATCGGCATCGTGATGCCCACGATATCGGATTCCTGGAACGAGTCGGTGCCGATGACGCCGCGCGGCACCTGGCCGGTGATGACGACGAGGGGCACGGAGTCCATGTAGGCCGTCGCGATGCCCGTCACGGTGTTCGTGGCGCCGGGGCCAGACGTGACGATGACAACGCCGGGGCGACCCGTCGCGCGCGCATAGCCGTCCGCCTCATGCACCGCTCCCTGCTCGTGGCGAGCAAGGATATGCGTAATCTGCTTGCTGTCGTAGAGCGCGTCGTAGATCTTGATCGCCTGGCCACCGGGGTAGCCGAATACCAAATCGACGCCCTCGGCCTCAAGCGAGGCGATAATGGCCTCGGCGCCGTTCATGCGCCTGCCCTGCTTCTCGGTCTTGCTGCCCAGGCCCAAAGGCCCGCCAATCTGAGGTTTCTTGCTTTTCAAAGTGTTACTCACGAGACATACGCCCCCTTATCGGCCGATGAGACGAGCTTTGCATACTTGGCGAGAACGCCATGGTTGTGCTTCGGTGCGGGTACAACGAACGCGGCGCGGCGGCGGGCAAGCTCCTCGTCGTCGACATGGAGATTGATTTCTCCCCCTTCGATGTCGACCGTGATCTCGTCGCCGTCCTCGATAAGGGCGATGGGACCGCCCGCCGCGGCTTCAGGGCTCACGTGCCCCACGCAGGGGCCCTTCGAGGCGCCGGAGAAGCGGCCGTCGGTGATGAGCGCCACGGACTTGGAAAGCCCCATGCCCACGATGGCGGACGTCGGAGTGAGCATCTCGCGCATGCCGGGGCCGCCGGCAGGGCCCTCGTAGCGGATGACGACGACGTCGCCCGCCTTGATCTCGCCCGCGAAGATGGCCTTGCAGGCTTCCTCTTCGGAATTGAAGCAGCGGGCGGGGCCAGTGTGCGTGAGCATCGAGGGATCGACGGCCGACTTCTTCACGATGCCGCCGTCGGGGGCGACATTGCCGTGGAGCACGCGCAGCGCACCTACCTTCGAGAACGGGTTGTCGTGCGTGCGGCACACCTCGCCATCGGCGGGTTTCGTGCAGTTCTTTATATACTCGGGAAGCGTACCCATGCAGGTAAGTGCGGACTCGTCGAGAAGCCCCAGCTCATTGAGCTCGTGCATGACGACAGGCACGCCACCCACAGCGTAGAGGTCGATAAGCGGGCGCGGTCCCGAGGGCTGCAGCTTCACAAGATGAGGTGTGCGGGCGCTCGCCGCATCCCAGTCGTCCATCGTGATGGGATGCCCCGCCGCCTGGGCGATGGCGGTCAGATGGAGCACCGTGTTGGTGGATCCGCCGAAAGCCATATCGCATTCCATGGCATTGTGGATCGCCGCCGCCGACACGAGGTCGCGGAAGTTGATGCCGCGCTCGAGCAGCTCCATGACCTTCATGCCCGCATGCTTGGCAAGGCGAAGGCGCTCGGAGTACACGGCGGGAATGGTGCCGTTTCCGGGAAGCGCGATGCCGAGCGCCTCGCACAGGCAGTTCATGGAGTTCGCGGTGAACATGCCCGAGCAACTTCCGCAGGTCGGGCAGGCGGTGTCCTCGTAGTACTTCAGCTCATCCTCGCTCATCGTGCCGGCAGCAACCTTGCCCGCGCCGTCGAAGAGCGTGTTCAGGTCGGTCGTAGGGCCGCCCGTGCAGCCAGGCTCGTGGCCGGGAAGCATCGGGCCGCCGGAGACGAACACAGTGGGGATGTTCACGCGAAGGGCACCCAAAATCATGCCAGGGACGATCTTGTCGCAGTTGGGGATGCACACGATGCCGTCGAATGCATGGCCCTCGACTGCGCATTCCAGGCTGTCGGCGATAACCTCGCGCGACACGAGCGAGTAGTGCATGCCTGCATGGTTCATGGCGATCCCGTCGCACACGCCGATGGTGGACACCTCGAACGGGACGCCGCCCGCGAGGTAGATGCCGGCCTTCACGGCCTCGCAGATCTTGTCGAGGTTGTTGTGGCCGGGGATGATATCGTTGCGGGAATTGACGACGGCGATAAGCGGGCGGCCCATCTCCTCGTCGGTGATTCCGTCAGCCTTAAGCAGGCTGCGATGCGGAGCGCGCGCGGCACCCACCTTGATGGCATCGCTGCGAAGCTGCATGTTCCGTGTCCTCCCTCCGGGCGTCACCGCCCATAAAAAAATCCTGGCTGCAAGCACCTGCACCAGGACCTCTTGGGAACAACGGAGTAAACCGCGGACCGATAACGGAGTCGCCGATTCAGGCTACTTGCCTCACGCGATTGCGAAGGTCATTCGCAAAGCACGCAAAACGTTCGCGCCGAACTGCTCGGAGGTGGCATTCGGGGCCGCCCACCACCGGCTCGCAGCATCCGCCGGCTCTCTGAGAGATGGGTTCGTCCTTACTTTCCTCGTCAACGCATTTCGTCGTATTTGATTTTGAACTGGCGTCAGTATACCCCCGCCGCATCGCAGCGCAAGGGGTAAATCCCCTAAACGCCGCGATGTGGCGATAAATGCACATTGCCGACAAATTCCCAGATGAGACGCCTTCGTGGAGGCCTCTTT
>USJN01000167.1 GCA_900554945.1 uncultured Coriobacteriaceae bacterium
GTCATATTGGGTTATAGATATATATGAAGTCCCTCATGGGACGCAAATCACTTATGCCTCCATACATAATAGAGGATGTTTGCTGGTCATATAACCCTCAAGGTCAAAAAATGCGAAATTGCTCGCTTAGTCGGCGAAATATTCGCATTCAGGTGCAGCAAGAGACTCGCTCCAGCGTCTCGCGGCGGAAGCGGCGACGTCTGCGCTGTAGCCTTTTTGGACGAGCTTACGATAGGCGCCTTCTCGAAGATTCTTCGACCGCGGTGGTTTTCGGTTTAAAAGATCCATCGCGCGCTCGAGCTCATCGTCTCCGAATTGCTCGTAGGCGAGCTGCCAAGCTTCTTCGGAAGGCGAGTCGACATCCAGCTGTTCGAGAGCGCGCTCGACGCCGCAGCGGCCTTTGCCCTGCGCCAGCTGGGTGCGCATGAAGGCTTCGGCATAGCGCGCGTCGTCGACGATGTGCGCCTCGATTGCGCGCCCAAGGGCGTTCGAGGCAGCCTGTTCGCTGAAGCCGTCCTTGATGAGCCGCTCGTGGAGCTTCTTGCTCGCTTGCTCTCGAATGCTTGCGAGTTTCAGTATTTTCTTGAAGGCCTTTGACTCCTCCTCCGCCAAGCCGGTCACTTCATAAACGGAGGAGGACTCGATTTCCCTGATATTGCGCTTTAGCTGCTCTATGTCGACGAGTGTTGCCATGAACCGCTATTTCTTCTTCGGCTTGGCGACGGGGGTGACTGCATCGGCCTCTTCTGCGGTGCGCGTCGGGATGGGGATTTCGAACGCTTCGCGAACTTTGTTTTCGAGCTCTTCCCTCATCTCGGGATTTTGACGCAATGTAGCCTTCGCAGCCTCGCGGCCCTGTCCCAAGCGCTCTTCGCCGTAGGTATACCACGCGCCGCTCTTTTTTGAGACGCCGCATTCGACGGCCATATCGACGATGCAGCCCTCACGGGAGATTCCCTCGCCGTACATGAGGTCGAACTCGGCCTGGCGGAACGGAGGCGCGACCTTGTTTTTGACGACTTTTGCGCGAACGCGGTTGCCCACGACCTCGCCGTCCTTCTTAATGCTGTCGATGCGGCGAATATCGATACGCACGCTGGAGAAGAACTTCAGGGCGCGGCCGCCTGTGGTGGTTTCGGGGTTGCCGAACATCACGCCGATCTTCTCGCGGAGCTGGTTGATGAAGATGCAGGTTGTGTTCGATTTTGAAAGGGAGCCTGCGAGTTTGCGCAGCGCCTGAGACATGAGTCGCGCCTGAAGTCCGACGGTGGTATCACCCATCTCGCCTTCAATTTCAGCTCGGGGGACCAGCGCCGCGACCGAGTCGACTACGACGGCGTCGATCGCACCGGAGCGCACGAGCATATCGCAGATTTCGAGCGCTTGCTCGCCCGTGTCGGGTTGGGAGATGAGCACCTCGTCGATGTCGACACCGAGGCGTGCGGCATACACAGGGTCGAGCGCATGCTCGGCGTCGATGAAGGCGACCACACCGCCCATCGCTTGGGCTTCGGCGAGAATCTGGAGGGCAAGGGTTGTCTTGCCCGATGATTCAGGGCCGTAAATCTCGATGATGCGGCCACGAGGCACGCCTCCGATTCCGAGGGCTGCGTCGAGCGGCAGTGCCCCGGTGGGAATGACGCCGATGTTGAGGTGCTCGCCCCCCTCGCCAAGCTTCATGATCGATCCCCGACCGAATTTCTGCTCGATCTGATCGGTTGTGATCTTGAGCATCTTGGCTTTTTCGTCGTTCATTCCTTCTCCTCCGATTACGGCGATTTCATCCATGTCATAGCTCCTCATTATACGAACAAACGTTTGTGTGTCAAGGCTCGCGGTGGAACTTGCCTCAACAGAATCGTAACGTCGCATTCTGGCGGAGCTTTTACGAAAACCTTCCCGATTCCTGGCAGCTTATCTGCAGGAAATTAAGCGAAACTCGTCGAAAGCGCGCCCTCGATCATGCGCAGAGCTTCCCGAACTGTCGCATTGCGGACCTCTTCGCGATTGCCCTCGAAATGGAAGCACATCGCTTCGCAGGAGTTTTGCGCGGAAACCGCGGCCCATACGGTGCCGACCGGCTTGCCCGGCTCTTCTCCACCGGGACCTGCGATTCCCGTCACAGCGACGGCTATGTCGACATCGAGGTTCTTGCGTGCACCCTCTGCCATTTGCCGGGCGACCGCTTCGCAGACGGCCCCTTCGGTCTTGAGAACCTCCGCGTTGACGCCGAGCTCGCGATGCTTGATGTCGTTCACATAGCTCACAATCGCACCGTGCACAACCTGCGAGCTTCCGGGGATCGCCGTGAGAGCGCCCGCGATGAGGCCTCCTGTCAGGCTCTCTGCGCACCCGATGGTCGCACCCTTCTCGCTCGCGCTTTCGATGATGCGACGTGCGATTTCCTCGTTCGATTCGCTCTTTGCGTTCCCCTCTCGCTGGAGAGCTCGTTCCTTGCTTGTGGCGAACCCGAGGAGATGGCGCGCCTTTGCGAAGTAATCCATCATTGAAATGATAGTGAGAGCGAGCGCTACGACCATGACGAGCCACGAGAGCACGTAGAGCGGGTTGTCAAAGGGGTTCGGGCTGGTCACGGGGAGGATGGAGTCCTTTACGATGAACAGCACGATTGCGATGATCTGCGTGACGGTCTTCGCCTTGCCATACCAGCTTGCCGCGATGACGACGCCCTTGTCCGCGGCGACCATGCGGATGCCCGACACGATGAACTCGCGTGCCAAGATGATGAGCACCGGCCAAGAAGGCAGGACCCGGAGCTCAACCAGCGCGAGAAGCGCCGCGCAAACGAGAATCTTGTCCGCGAGCGGATCCATGAACTTGCCGAAGTTCGTCACCTCGCCGCGGCTGCGAGCGAGGTAGCCATCAAGCCAGTCCGTGCATGATATCAAGATGAAGATAAGGGCCGCAATCAGGCTTTTTGTGGTCGATGAAACGCCTGTAATACTGAACCAGGTCGGCCAGGGAGTGATAAGCGCGACGACGAACACCGGGACGAGGCAGATGCGCACGAGCGTGATGATGTTCGAGATTGTCCAAAGCTTGTCGGTCTCCCCCGGTTTCAACTCGGTCGACATTACTCTGCCTCCATCTCGTAGAGCAGCGTGTCGGCAATGCGAACGCGTACGATGTCGCCCACGTTCCCCTCGGTGAGGTAGGTCTCGCCGTCAACGTCGGGGGCTTGGCACATCGCGCGGCCGAACAGTTGACCGTCCTCTTCGATGCCCTCTACGAGCACGTCCATTTCCTGGCCCACACGCTGCGCGATACGCGGCGTGCACGATGCGTCGGCAAGGTCGCGCAAGATCTGCGCGCGCTCGGCCTTGACGTCCTCGTCGATCTGGCCAGGCAGCTCGTATGCGGTCGTACCCTCCTCGCGCGAGTACGCGAAGACGCCGATGTAGTCGAAAAGCCCTTCGGAGACGAAATCGCACAACTCTTCGAACTGGTCTTCCGTTTCTCCGGGGAATCCTGCGATTAGCGTTGTGCGCAAGGTGACGTTAGGAATCGCTGTGCGAATCCGCTCGGCGAGCGCCAGATACTTCTCGCGCGAGCCTGCGCGGTTCATGGCGCGCAGAAGCGACTTGTCGACATGCTGGAGCGGGATATCGAGATAGGAGCAGATGTTGTCGCGATCCGCTATGGTCTTGAGCAGCTCGTTGGTGATTCCTTCGGGTTGAACGTACATGACGCGAAACCACGTCGACGGGTAGCGCTGCGCAAGCTCGCCCATAAGCGCTGCAAGTGATGACGGCTCCTCGAAGTCCTGTCCCCAACGGCCGGTATCCTGGGCGATGAGCACGATTTCCCGTGCGCCCTTTGCGACATGAGCAGCCACCTCGCGGTCGATGTCTTCAAGTGTGAAAGAATGATAGCGACCGCGAATATAGGGAATCGCGCAATATGAGCAGAAGCGGTCGCAGCCGTCGGAAATCTTCACGTACGCTGAGACGCTCGAGGGCTCGTCATCGGAGTCATCGTCCGCCGCGTCGCGCTCGGGCGAGCCTCCGAACAGGGCATTAAGAATTTCTCCGAGATCGTCCTCCTTGCTGCAGGGGACAAAAGCACAGGCCTCGGTCAGCTCCGCCGCAAGTTCGTCGCCGTAGCGTGCCGGCATGCAACCTGCGACAATGAGCTTGGCATCTCCCGAGGCGACGTTTTCCATGCCCGCTGCCTCGAAGATTGCCTCGAGGCTTTCCTCTGTAGCACTTTGAATAAACGAGCAGGTGTTGACGACAATCGCATCGGCCTTCTCGGGGTCTTGCTCGATGTGATAGCCCGCGGCTTTCGCCTTTGCGCGCATCTTCTCGGAGTCGACTTCGTTTTTGGCGCAGCCG
>USJN01000168.1 GCA_900554945.1 uncultured Coriobacteriaceae bacterium
ACATCGAGGGAACGCAGGACGGATCGTGGTCGCTGCTCGACTACGGCCAGATCGTCGTTCACGTCTTCCAACCCGAGACGCGCGAGTACTATCGTCTCGAGGAGCTCTGGAACGACGCCCCCGTGCTCGATTTGGCGAAGGAAGCGGGGCTTTGCGACGTCGAGTACTCCGACCGCATCTCGAAGCTTCTGCCCAAGAAGTAGGCAAAAACCTGGCAGGAAATCGGCGGGAACGCGGCGAAATCGCGGCGATCAGGCGGCAGGGGCCCGGTGCAAACGCAGCAAAATCGCGTCCAACCGTCTGCTGAAACGCGCTCGGTCGTGTGCTGTTTTCTTCGGTATCTTCCCAATTCGCTTTAGTTGCCTGCAGTGCGCCGACAGAAGGCGCGCTGCAGGCTTTTCGCGCTTTCGGGGCGGCATGTGCCAGGGTTCTTTTCGGGACACAAAGCCGGAAAGCGCCTGCGGGTGCTAAGGTCCCTTTCGCACATACGGTATGGCGGCGCCTCGGTTCGGCGTGTAGAGTTGCCGACTGCGGCTTTTGCTTTTGGGAGAGGGACACCAATGTCCGACTTTCTGATGTCGTGCTCATGTAAGGGCCGCCGCCCCAAGTACGTCGCCTCTTCCGCGACCCATTCGCGCCCCCATCTCATCGCGGACCTTCTGCGCTCCCGCGACGTTGCGCGCTTCCTCGTCGCTCCATCAGGCTTCGGCAAATCGACGGTTGCTGCGGAATATGCGCAGGTCGTCTTCTCGTTCAGGCAAACGTTCTGGGTCAACTGCGAAAGCCCGTGCTTCCTGCGCGACCTCGACGCCGGTATCATCGCATCGCGCGTGGCCGAAATCGGCGGCGCGGGCTCGCTTGTGGTGTTCGACGACCTGCCGCGCATGGACGCCTCGCGGGTCGAGGCGTTTTCCGAGGTCGTCGACGAGCTGCTCGCGGCGGGAAGCGAAGTGCTCGCAACGTGCACGCCAACCTGCGACGCCTATTCCGATCTGCATCGCGACAGGGTGAAGCTCTCAGCGCGCCGCTTTCTGCTCACTGACGAT
This sequence comes from uncultured Coriobacteriaceae bacterium, assembly GCA_900554945.1. Classification (GTDB taxonomy): domain Bacteria; phylum Actinomycetota; class Coriobacteriia; order Coriobacteriales; family Eggerthellaceae; genus Ellagibacter. The sequence goes on from USJN01000168.1 coordinate 1,047, forward strand.
GAGATGAAGCATACTGTGCGGCCGACGGACTCCCCACATGCGAAATGCCGCGCGGCGTGCGTCGCGTGGGGCTCGGACGATGGAGGCCGCCTCGTCGCGGGCATGGCCGCCGAAGAGCCGCCCGCAAGCGTTCTGCTCGCGGCGTTTCTCATGCTGGCGATGGGGGAGGGGAGCCTCTCCGAGCTCGTTCCGCTTGTGGGCGCGCGTCATGCGAGTGAGGCGTTTTCCCTGATAGAGGAGGACTATCCGTTCCTCGGCGTAAGCGCTCGGGAAGACTCCTTCGATGCTGTTGCCATCGATGTTCCCGTGCTTGCCCAGGGCTTCTCGCGGGCGGTAGATCGGGTCGTCGACGGCTCGACGTGCGCCGACGCGAGCGAGCTTGCGGTGTGCATCGCGGCGATGCTCCTCGAACGCGGGGCGGCTGCGCGGGCATGCGCCATCGTCCGCTCTTTCGCGGTGAAGCCCGCCTGTGCGAGCTGGCTTGCTGCACACGGTGCCGACCTCCTCTCGGCGGCGTGCTTCAAGCCTGCTCACGAGCTGTTCGTTTACGCAGGAAAGAACGCGCGCCAGAACCGGATTCTCCTCGCTGCCGACGAGGCGGTGCGTTTGGCCGCGCTCGACGATGCCGTCTGCGCGCTGTTCCTCGCGCGGAAGTTCGCCTTCTCGCGCAGCATCGACCCCGAATCGCGCTCGCGGTTGCTGCTTGTCGCCTCCTGCCTGGGGAATGACGAGGACCATCGCCGTGCGGAATCGGTGGCAGCTGACCTCGCCGCCCGCGCCAAAGTCGGCGGCCCGATCGCCTCTGCAGCTGCGTTTTCTCTCATTGCGGCTCATGTCGGCAAGGGAGTGATGCCCCTTGTGGAGGCGTGGGGCAAGCTCGCATCGCGCGGCGCAACCGACGAGCCGCTCGTCTTCGCCGCCACCTTGGCGCTTCGGGCGCTTGCGCAGAAGAAGACGCCGGGCTTCGCGTCGTCCGAGGACGCGCGCGCAGTCGAGCGCGTCGCCCTGTGGGCCTGCGATCTGGCCGCGCGCACACCTTCTGACGCCATGTCCTGGCAGTGCGCCTTCTTGGTGATGTCGCTTTCCCGGGCGGTTGAGGAGGGATCCTTGCCGACCCGTTTCTTGCCCGCCGCAGAGACGCTCGCGGCCGCGCGCGCCATAGAGGCTGCTCGATTCACCGAATGTGCAGCTCACAGGCGCGATTCGCTTCGCGAGGAGCGCGCACGGGCCGAACGCGAGCGCTCCTCGCGCGATCGTTATGCGGCCCGTCCGATCCGTCCGGAAGCGCCGGGCGCGCCTGAAAGCTCTGCGCCGATCCTCTACGTGCGGCTCCTCGGCGGGCTCGATGTGCGCATCGGCGAGCAGCAAGTCGACATGCAGGCGTTCAGCAGGCAGAAAACGAAGACGCTCCTCGCGCTTCTCGTGCTCGCCCGCGGCCGCGAGCTCTCCCGCGAGCGCCTGCTGGAGACGCTTTGGCCCGACAGCCCCCATGGCTGCGCGATCAAGAACTTCTACTCGGTGTGGAGCCAGCTCAAGCGGGGGCTCGACTACGAGGGCACGTGCCCCTACCTCCTGCGCGACCAGGGAGGTGTCCGCCTTGACGCGCGGCTTCTGCGAAGCGACGTCGCCGAGCTCGATTCCATCTGCCGCGCCTTAAGCTTCGGCGAGATCGACCTCGATCGTTGGCGGGACCACCTCGAGGCGATCGACGGGTCGTATTCGGGCGATCTTCTGCCGAGCGAAAACGGCAACGACGACATCGTCGCTGCTCGCAGGCGCCTTCGCATCAATCTCGTCGACTCACTCGTGTGCGCGTCGGGGCGGCTTTTGGAGTCAGGCGAGCCCCGCGCGGCGCTGTGGTTCGCGCGCGAGGCGGCAGGTCGCGACCGCTCGCGCGAGGATGCGTGCGCCGCGCTCATGGAAGCGCAGCTCGGTGCCGGCCAGCGCGCCGCCGCGATCGACACCTACCTCTCGTGCCGAAGGTATCTTGTCGAAGAGCTCGGCATCGACCCGTCGCCGTCGATCGTCGCCTTATACCGCAGCGCGGTCGAGGCCGAGGAGGCGCTCGAGTAGTCGATTCGCGATATTTCCCCATAACAGCATCATTTTTAAGCGAGAATCATAGCATCTGGTCGTGTAGTGGATTTCCCAGGCCCATGCAAGCCTTATGCTAGAGTACAGGAGGTTGGGCGCCGTGCTCTTGCGCGGTGCTCACAAACATAGGGCTCTTACGAAAGACGGCATACATGGGTTTCTTATCGAAGCTTCTCACGATGGGCGAGGGCAAGCAGCTCAAGCGCTACCAGGCCATCGTCGATACCATCAACGGCCTTGAGGCCTCAATCAAACCGAAAACCGACGCCGAGCTGCGCGCCTTCTCCGACTCCCTGCGTGAGCGCGCGGCTGCGGGCGAAGACGCGGCAGCCCTTCTCCCCGAAGCGTTCGCCGCGGTGCGCGAGGCATCGGTGCGCACGACGGGGCTGCGCCACTTCGACGTGCAGCTCATCGGCGGCATGGCTCTAAACGATGGGCAGATCGCCGAGATGAAGACGGGCGAAGGCAAGACGCTCGTGTCCACCCTCGCGGGCTATCTGAACGCGCTTTCGGGCGACAACGTCCACATCGTCACCGTGAACGACTACCTCGCCCGCCGCGACTCCGAGTGGATGGGCCAGATCTACCGCTTCCTCGGCATGGAGGTCGGCCTGATCCAAAACGGCATGCGCCCCGCGCAGAAGATTCCCGCCTACAAGGCCGACGTCACCTACGGCACGAACTCCGAGTTCGGCTTCGATTATCTGCGCGACAACATGGTCACGAGGGCTTCCGCCCGCGTGCAGCGCGGCCACCACTTCGCCATCGTCGACGAGGTCGACTCCATCCTCATCGACGAGGCGCGAACGCCGCTCATCATCTCGGGCGCGGGCACGCGCGCGGCCGACACCTACAACAAGTTCGCCCGCGTCATGCCGCACCTCGTGCTCGACGAGGACTTCGAGATGGACGAGGCCAAAAAGACGATTAACGCCACCGAGGTCGGCCTTGAGAAGATCGAGTCCGCGCTCGGCATCGACGACATCTACGCCGACCCGTCCGGCCTGCTCGCGAACCACCTGCAGCAAGCCTTAAAGGCGCAGTTCCTCTTCCATCGCGACGTCGATTACGTCGTCGTCGGCGGGGAAGTGAAGATTGTCGACGAGTTCACGGGCCGCATCATGGAGGGCCGCCGCTACTCCGAGGGCCTCCATCAGGCGCTCGAGGCGAAAGAGCAT
>USJN01000169.1 GCA_900554945.1 uncultured Coriobacteriaceae bacterium
ACCGAATGGCGAAGAAATACCTGATCAACGGATGGGTTTTGAACGCGGCTGACGGCGTGAACATCCATGCGGAAGGGGAGAGCCGCCTGCTCGACGAGTTCGTGATTGAGCTTTCCGAGAATGCGCCTGCAGCGGCCCAGGTGAAGGAAATCGAGCTTAAGGAAGTGCCCCTTCAGGACTTCGACTCGTTTGAGATTCGCTTCTCGGACGACGCCGCAGTGCAGGAGACCACGCTCGTGTCTGCCGACTTGGCCACGTGCGACGACTGCGCGGCGGAACTGTTCAACCCGAACGACCGCCGCTTCCGCTACCCCTTCATCAACTGTACCAATTGCGGGCCTCGCTTTACCATTATCGATGCGCTGCCCTACGATCGCGCGAGTACGTCTATGAAGGATTTCCCCATGTGCGAGCGCTGCGCCGCCGAATACGCCGACCCGCTCGACCGCCGCTTCCACGCGCAGCCGGACGCGTGCTTCGAGTGCGGCCCGCACCTTTCTTTGGCATGGCGCCCCGATTGCGAGGCGACGCCGGGCGAGGACTTCCCGACGCGCGGGGCGGGGGACGTGTCCTCCGATGAGCTTCCCGATGGCTGGCGCATCGCCTGGGGAAAAACGCGCGAGACCTCGGATGCCCTCATCGCGCGGGCGGTCGAGCTGCTGTGCGCCGGGCAAGTCGTGGCCGTGAAGGGGCTCGGTGGGTTCCATCTGGTGTGCGACGCGCGCAATGCGGAGGCAATCGCTCGGCTTCGCGAGGGAAAGCGCCGCGGCGGCAAGCCGTTCGCGGTCATGATGGCGAATGCCGAGGCGGCGCGCAGCGTCTGCGAGGTGACGCCCGAGGAGGAGAAGGCCCTCTCCGATCCTGCGCGTCCGATCGTGCTGCTGAAGAAGCGTCAGGGCGTGGCGCTTGCCGCGGGCCTTGCCGACAAGCTGCCCGAGCTGGGCGTTATGCTCCCCACCACCCCGGTGCAGCTCCTCTTGCTGCACGATTTCGCCCGCGCCCTCGAGCAGATGGGCGTTCCTGAACCTCCGATGCTTGTGATGACCTCGGGAAACATCCACGATGAACCGATCGTCACCGACGACGCCGAGGCACGCGGGGAACTTGGCGGCATCGCGTGCGCCGTGTTGGGCAACGATCGCGCCGTCCTTTCGCGCTACGACGACTCGGTGGTTCGCATCATCTCGGCGGGATCCGCGGGCGCTGCCGTGCAGATGATCCGCCGCGCACGCGGTTTCGCGCCCGTACCGTTGAAGCTGGCGCGGACGAGCGCCAACCCGGAGGCTGCTGCCGTCCCCGAGGACGCCGAGGCCCCCGAGGCGATTGGCGCTGCCTGTCATGAGAGCTCTTCCGAAACCGCCGGCCCCGACGCCGAGGCGGTCGCCCCGGTGCTCTTTGCGGCGGGCTCGGAGCAGAAAAGCACCTTCGCTTTCGTCCGCGGTTCGGAGGCGTTCGTCTCCCAGCATGTGGGCGATCTGGAAAACGCCGAGGCGTTCGACGCCTGGCTCGACGCGAAAAGCCGCTTCGAGAAGCTCTTCGAGCTGCGCGCGGCGCGCCTTGCCTGCGATGCGCACCCTGAGTACCTCGCTTCGAAATGGGCACGTGAACAGGCAAGAAAGCTCGATATCCCACTGGTTGAGGTGCAGCATCACCATGCGCACATCGCTTCGGTCATAGGCGAGAACGGCCTTTCGGGCGCGGTGTGCGGAATCGCCTTCGACGGAACGGGGTTCGGCGCGGACGGCTCTATCTGGGGCGGGGAAGTGCTGCTTGCAAACGCGCAAGCCTACGAGCGGTTCGCGAACTTCGCCTACGTTCCCATGCCGGGCGGTGCCGCCTGCGTGAAGAATCCCTTGCGCATGGCGTACGGTGTTCTGTGGGAGTTCGATCTGCTCGAGCATCCGGCGGCGAAGCGGGTTCTCGACGCGCTCGGCGAGCAGGCTGACCTTTGCGACCAGATGATCGAGCGCGGCCTAAACACGCCGATGACCTCGTCGGTCGGTCGTCTTTTTGACGCGGCGAGCGCCATCTTGGGGATATGCGAGCATCCGACCTACGAAAGCGAGGCGGCGGTTCTCTTGGAGGCTGCCCTAGGGCCGGTCGCATCTCCCGACGGCGATTCGACCGACGAGGCGGGCGTCAACGGCCGCTATTCGATCGCCATCACGAAGAACACCGCGACGCCGAAGTCGACCGCCCAAGACACGTCGGTCCTGCTCTTCGACGCGGCGCCCACCTTCAAGGCGCTTCTCGACGACATGCAGGCGGGCATCCCCGCAGCGACCATCGCCCGCCGCTTCCACAGTGCTTTTGTGGAAGCCATCGTGAACGCGGCGAAGCTTGCGTACAGCGTTTACGGCGTGTCCACGGTGGCGCTCTCGGGCGGCGTGTTCATGAACCGCTTCATAATCGAGCATGCGCTCGCGGCTTTGCAGGACGAGGGCTTCACCGTTGCCGTCAATCGCGAGCTGCCGCCCAACGACGGATGCATCTCCTACGGCCAGGCTGTGATAGCATGTGCGCAAGACGAGACGACGCACGACGAGTAAAAAAGGACTGAGTGCCTATGTGTTTGGCAATACCCGCGTTGATCACGGAAAAGAAATCGGACAATCTGGCGACGGCAGAGATTCTCGGCGTCACGCGCGAGGTGGCGCTCGATCTCACCCCGCAGGCGAACGTCGGCGACTACGTGTTGGTGCATGCCGGCTTCGCTATCGAAGTTGTCGATGCTGATTATGCAAAAGAAACCATTGAACTGGTCAAACAGCTTGAGGATGTCGCCGTATGAGTGTCTTGGAGGATGCCGCCGACATCGATTTCTCGGCGTTTAAAGACCCGAAGCTCGCGCGCGGCCTCATCGAGACCATCCACCGCCTTGCGCCCGAGCACGCGACGCTCATGGAGGTGTGCGGCACGCATACCGTGGCAATCGCACGCAATGGAATCCGCGATTTGATGCCTGAAGGACTTCGCCTGGCGTCGGGTCCTGGGTGTCCCGTTTGCGTCACGTGCAACCGCGACATCGACACGGTGATCGCGCTCTCGCGCATTCCGAACGTCACGATCACCACCTTCGGCGACATGACGCGCGTCCCTGGGTCCACTTCGAGTTTGCTTGCGGAGCAGGCCGCGGGCCGTTCGGTCGAGATCGTCTATTCGCCCCTCGACGCGCTCGCCTTCGCAAAGGCGCATCCCGAGCGGGAGGTCGTTTTCGTGGGCGTGGGCTTCGAGACGACGACGCCGCTTGTGGCCATGGCGATCAAGCGCGCGAAGGCCATGGGGCTTTCCAACTTCACCGTGTTCGCGGCGCACAAGAACATGCCCGGCGCGTTGGAGCTGCTCGTGGGCGACCCCACGCTCGAGCTCGACGCACTTATCCTCCCTGGTCACGTGAGCACCATCATCGGTGCTGAGCCGTACCGCTTCCTGGCGGAGAAGTACGGCATCCCCGGCGTGATCACGGGGTTCGAGCCAGTCGATGTGCTGCAGGGCATCGCCATGCTCGTGCGTCAGCTGCACGAGGGCCGCGCTGAAATCGAGATCGCGTACGCGCGCGGCGTCATGCCCGAGGGGAATCCCGTTGCCCTCGCCGCGATCGACGAGGTCTTCGAAACCTGCACGGCCACGTGGCGCGGCTTGGGCGATATCCCCGGCTCGGGGTATCGCATCCGCGAGGAATTCGCCGACTTCGACGCGGTTCACCGTTTCGAGCCCGATGTCGAGCCGACGCACGACCCGAAGGGATGTCGCTGCGGCGACGTGTTGCGAGCTCGCATGGCTCCTAACGAATGCCCGCTGTTCCGCACGGTCTGCACGCCGGAAAACCCGGTGGGGCCTTGCATGGTGTCGAGCGAAGGCAGCTGTGCGGCGTACTACCGGTATTACTAAAGTTAGCCACAGCTAAGACCTTCCCCGTTACCCTTCGCGCTGTGGTACCATAGAAAAAAGCGCTGATTGGAGGATGGAAATGGAAAAAGTCTCCATGTCGCATGAGGATTACCTTGAGGCCATCGTCATGCTGGGTGGAACGACCGAGAACTCTGTGCGCTCGGTCGATATCGCGAACAAGCTGGGGGTTTCCAAGGCCTCTGTCAACAAGGCGATGAACGCCCTGAAGGAAAAGGGTTTCGCCGATCAGCCCTATTACGGCGACGTCACGCTGACGGAAGCCGGCTATCGCTATGGTGCGGCGGTGCTCGAGCGCCACGAGCTTCTGCGCAAGTTCCTCACCAAGGTTTTGGGCATTCCCGAGGACACGGCCGAAGAGGAAGCGTGCTTGATGGAGCACGCCATCAGCGACGAATCGTTCAAA
>USJN01000170.1 GCA_900554945.1 uncultured Coriobacteriaceae bacterium
ATCCTCTGGCTTTGCGTGCCTTCCACGATCTGCGTTCGCGGGATGTGGGGCACCTTCCTTCCTCCCATTTGAAGGGCTTCAGCTCGCTTGCCCGTGCCGCAGATACCGAGGCTGCTGTTCGTGCGGCCATCGAGAGTGCGAAAAGGCCCAGCCTGAAGCGAATGCTCGAAGAGCTATGGGACAACGCCACGGTCGAGCGCCCTCTTCACGTTCTCGCGCGGCCCAAAATCGGGCGTCATTCCACGAAGCGTGTTTGCTTCCATCAGCTTGCTGCGCCGCTGCCGCGTGGGGCCTTTCTCGAAATCGCTCCCGGCGTGGCCGTATGCTCTCCTGAACTTGTGCTTGTCCAACTGGCCGAAACCCTCCCTATGGGCGAGCTCATTGCTTTGGGATATGAGTTTTGCGGATGCTATCCCCTTGAGGCGAATCGTTCGGGCGCGCTCGTGCGGGCGCAGCTTACAACGCCGGCCCGACTCTCCGCGTTCGTTAACCGCGTCGAGCGCATGAAAGGCCTGCGGAAAGCGCGCATCGCTGTTCAGTTCGTCTGCGCGAAATCTGCTTCTGCCAAGGAGACGGAAATGGATGCGTTGCTTATGACGCCCATGCGGTGGGGCGGTTTGGGCCTGCCTCCGGCACTCGCCAACGAGCCGGTTGCGCTTTCGGAGGAGGCGGCGCGCATCGCACGGGGCGATCGGGTGGTATGCGACCTTCTGTGGCCGCAGGCCCGCGTTGCGGCGGAGTACGACGGCCTTGCCTTTCATGGCGGGCGACATCAGCAGGCGCGTGATTCCCGGCGCCGCGACGCCCTCATCGCCGATGGCTTCGATGTTGTAACGGTTACGTCTTCGCAGATCGATAGCGTCTCAGAGTTCATCGAGATAGCCGACGCCCTCTCGCGCAAAACAAGAGGCAGAACTCCTGTGCGCCCTGTCTTGTTTCTCGACCGCCATCTGCAGCTTCGCCACGAGCTGCGCGCATTTCACCACCAGCACTTTCCGCCAGTCTCCCCCTCAGAAGAGGACGATGCGTAGCTCACGTTCGCAAACCGTGCGGCCTGCTGAGATGGGTCAAGCAAGAAGGCGCTTCGTGCGGCCGAGTTCGGGATGGGTGCCGGAGCATCACTTGAAGATGATCATCGGCCTTCGGTCGACGAGCTGCCCTGAAATTGCAGCAGATCGCGAGTTGTAAGCGTCCGATGTCGAGATGCCGAACGGAATCTTTTTGATCTGAAGAGCGTGACCTGGGGGTTTGCTGAAAAGATCCTTCGAAGTGCCTCAATGGGCTGCTCGCAGACGCTTATAACTCGAGATCTCGTGCAGAAATCGGAGGGTTCGTTGACTGAACCCAATGCGAGTCGCGGAATCGCCGCAGGCTCCTTCTCAGATTGCCTCGGACTTGTTGCGAAAGACGGCGCGGACGAGGTATTCCACGTTGCCTTCGGGGCCGGTGATGGGGGATTCGACCACCCCGGTTGCGGTGAACCCTGCGGCGGCGAGGGCGGCCTTTACTTCCTCCACAGTGCGCAGTCGCACTGCCTCATCGCGGACGACGCCCCGGTCGGTCTCGTCGTGGGCCGATTCGAACTGAGGTTTCACCAGGCCGATGAAGATCGTGCCCGGGCGGCTGAAGCGGGGAAAGAGGGGGGCGAGTGCTGCCAGGCCGATGAAGGATACGTCGATGACAATGAGGTCGAAGGGTGCGCCGACCTCGGCGGGATCGGCGTCCTTGATGTTCGTGCGCTCGAAGACGGCCACTCGCGGGTCTTGGCGGATCTTCCAGGCGAGCTGCCCGTAGTTCACGTCGAGGGCCGCCACGCGCGAGGCGCCCGCCTGCAGCAGGCAGTCGGTGAAGCCGCCGGTGGACGAGCCGATATCCAGGCAGTTCATGCCGGCGACGTCCTGCTTGAACGCGTCCAGCGCCCCCTGGAGTTTCTTGCCGCCGCGGGAGACGAATTGCTTGCGGCCGCGAATGAAGATGTCGGCTGTGGGCGCGACCTTTATCGCGGCGCTCGTGGCGTACACGTCGTCTACCCGCACCTCGCGCGCCATCACGGCCCGCAGCGCGGTCGCGCGGTCGGGAAAGTCTCCCCGTTCTACCAGCAGGTCGTCCAGGCGTATTTTCTTGGGCTTAGCGTTCATGGCGACCATTATACGCGAGTCGGCTGCCTCGTTTGCACGCCGCGTAAGTGCTGTCGCGAAACGGCTGCGGAAATGTCCTCCTCAGAAGAAGAAACCTTGTGGCCAAGATGGGCTGTCCGGCACGCGAGGAGCGCTCACTGCTAGCGTATCAGCAGCTCGCGGCTTGTGGAGGCGATGTGCTCCGCAAGCTCTGCGCGGTCGATGCCCTTCAGCTGCGCGATGCCGGAAAGGGCGTTGTTCAGCTCGGCGCGCCAAACTTCGGCGGGTAGGTTGTCGTCCTTGCGGGCGGGCATGTCGGTTTCCAGGAGTAGCTGACCTAGGGGAATCTGCCGGGCGTATTCGCGTCCGCGCCGCGACGCCAGCATGCGCGGCCCCACCGAAAAGAGGCAGCCAAGCTTGACGGCTCGATGCAAATCATCGGAAGTGCCTGAGAACCAGTGAAAGATCACGCGATGCAGCGCAAAGGTGCTGGCTTGTTCGAGCGCATCGAGTGCTGCTGCGGCGGCATTGATGGCGTGGATGGAGATGAGCTTCGGCGCAGTGTCGGTGGCGCTGCGGGTGAGGGTGCCTTCGCTGGGTGGGTTCGCCTCGGGGCTCGTGGTTGCGATACAGGTTCGGTTTTGCCCGCTGGTTGCTGTCGCGCCTTCGGGATTGGTGGGTGCCAAGGGCGCTGCGGACTCGTTGCATGTGGCCAGAATGCAGGCGAAAGCGCTCGTCTGCAGGGCACGGCTCTCTTCCGTATCGCGCGGGCCGGCGAAGTCGAGCCCGATCTCCCCGATGAATCGGGTCGTGCGCGCAAGCTCGCAGAACCGGGCCAGCTCGGTTTCGCCCACGCGCCCGTCGGCGATCCACCAGGGGTGTGCGCCCAGGGCCACAGCGACGTTCGGCGCATCGGCCAGGGCTGCGCGCAGCTGCTCGTATTCCGTCGGCTCCACCGTGCACGAGAGCGCGCCGATGCCCGCTTGCGCCCCCTCAGCCGCTACGGTGGCAGGTGCGGGTGCAAATCCCACATGGCAGTGCATATCGTAGAGTTTTTCCATGAACAGCAGCATACCACGGCCGAAGGGGTCGCCGCGAAATCGATGAAAACATGGAAGGTAGCGCAGCGTTAAGCGCGAGGCGGATGGCGGCAGTCAGATTTGGGCTGGCATGCAGAGGCGCAGTCGGGCCGAGGCGTCCTGGGAGAACTCCGCGGCGAGTCCGCGCGCGTCAGGCGGCTGTCTCGTACGGGTCGCGCGCAGCTCGCCGATTCTGTGGGCACGCCGTGGCAAGTGGGTAACGGATGCCGTCATGCCGTTAAAGAGGTTGACATGCGGCCCGGGTGTTCTAGAATCGACAACCGTACGGAACATACGACGATTTGCAAAGGAAGCGATCGATTTTATGGCGGAGCTACTCGAGGCCATCATGCTCATCTGCTTCGGTCTGTCATGGCCGTTGAACGCGTACAAGAACTATCGAGCCGGCACAGCGGTTGGTACCAGCTGGCAGTTCATCGCGCTGATCACTGCCGGTTACTTCGCCGGTATCGCGGCCAAGTTCGTTTCCGGCAACCTCAACTGGGTGCTGATCGTCTACTTCATCAACGTGGTGTGCATTGCCGCCAACTGGCTCGTCTACTTCCGCAATCGCCGCCTGGACGCGCAGCGCTCAACCGAGGTGGTCATGGAGGAAGAGTCTTTCGTCGTGGTGGCCTAGGCTGTCACTGTCCTCTACTCCTCGTCGAAAGGCATCTCTTGTATCTTTGAAGCGCCGTAGTCTCTCCTGCCTCTCTAGATGCAGAAGGTTCAGTGCGCGCTGACGCAATTATGCGCGAGGGACGGAAGCGGCATTTAGCTGGCAGCTAATGCGGAGGACTCCGCGACTCTTTAGAATAGGATGGATTTGAGTCGCGTTTGCGTTTCTGCGACACTCCCATTCTTTTCTGATGGTTCGGATATACCGATCGAGCTTGATTGGAGTATGCCGTGCTTATTAAATGTCCCGAGTGCGGCGCCGATGTGAGCAACAGGGCTTGCGCTTGTGTAAAATGCGGATGCTCGCTTGGGAGCGATGCCGATGAGGGTAGTGGGACAGTGATTGTCTACGGGCTCTCGCAAATGAACCTCATAGGCGGCTCCCTCAAGATATACGCTCATGGCGTTCATGCGGGCACGGTTAAAAAACATGGCGTACT
>USJN01000171.1 GCA_900554945.1 uncultured Coriobacteriaceae bacterium
GAGCAGCCGCGCGCTCGTCCCCGAAGCCGGCCGTGCGCGAAAGCGCCGCAACGACGTTGTCGGTCTTCGCGGCAAGCTGGGCCTCGTAGCTGAGGTGCTGCCAGGGGGCGACCCCTTGCGAGGACGGCTCCGCCCAGGTGGGGGCCACGCGGCACGCCGCAGGCTCCTTCACCTCGACGATGCGCGCGCGCGCGAAGGAGTGCTTCTCCTCCGTCAGCTCGATGGCGAGCACGTCGCCCGGCGCGCCACCTTCGACAAACACGGCCTTGCCGCTCTCGAGATGCGCGACCGCCTCGGGGCCGAACCCCATGCGCTCGATCGTTACGATTTCTCCCATGCCCTTTGCCCGTTCTCTTTCATTTTCGATATCGATGTTTGCGATTCACCCATGATAGCGTATAATTCCTGGGTTGTGCCCCTGTAGCTCAGGGGATAGAGCGTCTGCCTCCGGAGCAGAAAGCCACAGGTTCGAATCCTGCCAGGGGCACCAGGGTAAAATGAAAACGCCAGGCCGCAAGACCTGGCGTTTCTTATTGCAGGGATAGCCGCGCCCGCAGCACCCGCTCGCGAGTCTTGCAAGCCCCACGGGGCGCAGCGCCTCCCCACGAGCCCGACGAGGCAGACGCCTTCCCTCCGCGTCGCCATCCGCCCTGCGACGCAGCTCTCCTTCGCTACGACACCCGGCCGTGCTCGACCGAGTAGGTGGCATCTGCGATGGCAGCGGCGCTTGGACGATGGCTCACGAGCAGCACCGTCTTCCCCGCTCGATTGCCGGCGAGCGCCCGCAGCACGGCGGCCTCGTTCAGGGCATCCAGGTTGCTCGTGGGCTCATCAAGCAGCACGAAGGGGGCGTCGTGCAGGAACATGCGCGCGAGGCCCAGCCGCTGGCGCTCGCCGCCCGAAAGCGCGTCGCCGAGTTCCCCCACCTGGGTATCGAGACCCGAAGGAAGCCTGCGGACGAAGCCGGCGATGGAGGCCTTTTCGCACGCGGCCATGATTTCCTCATCGCTCGCTCCCGGCTTCGCAAAGGCAAGATTGTCGCGCACGGTGCCCGCGAACAGGTGCGTCTCCTGCGTCATGAAGCCTTCCACCTGGCGCAGGCTCGCGGTGGCCACGCGGCGAACGTCGCGCCCCGACACCTCGATTGCGCCGCTGTCGACGTCCCAGAAGCGCATGAACAGCTTGAGCAGGGTCGACTTCCCCGACCCCGAGCGCCCTGCGATTCGAACAACCTGACCTGGCTGAATGTTCAAATCGACATCGGAGAGCACGCACGCATCGCCGTACGAGAAGTCGACATGGCTCGCCATAGCGCCGCTGAACCCGTCGAGCGAGACGCCGTCTTCAATCTCTACGGTCTGCGGACTCTCGTCGAGCACGTCGAGCACGCGGGCGCCCGATGCGAGCGTCTGCTGCAGCGTCGAACCCAGGTTCGCCACGGCGATGACCGGGCCGAACGATGACATGAGCGCCGCGCACGCGATCGCCGCCGGGCCGAAGGCGACAACCCCGCCGTTCGCCAGATGCATCGCCGCAAGCAGCATGCCCATATCGAGCGCGAGCACCACCGCACCCGTCGCAGCCATGGCCACCGCCGTGCGATCCTTCAAGCGACCTTCCACCTTGGCGAGGTCGCTCATGCGGCAGGCCAGCTCGAGCGCGCGATCATCGGCGCGCCCGAACTGCAGCGTTTCGCGCAGGCCGCGCAGGCTGTCGAGCACAAACGCGTTCATGGAGCCGATGGCGTCGCGCACCTCGCGCCCGCCCGTTCCGCTCGCCTTCGACGAAATCCACGGCACCGCAATGCCCACGACCGCGTAGGAGAAGGCGGCGTAGGCAGCCAAGAGCGGCGAGAGCGTTGCCGTGAACGCCACCATGACGACCGACACGATAAGGGCGATCGCGGCGGGCGAGAGCGTGTGCGCGTAGAACACCTCGAGAAGCTCGATATCGCCTGTGAGCAGGGACACAAGGTCGCCCTTGTCGCGGCCTTCGAGCTTTGCGGGCGCAAGCGTGCGCATCTTGCCGAACACCTTGTCGCGCACGAGCGCGAGGATTTTGAACGCCAGGTAGTGGTTGCACAGCTGCTCGCCGTAGCGAAGCGGCCCGCGGACCACGCCGCACACGACCACGAGCGCGCACGCCGCGCCCAGAGGGACAACGCCCCACGAGCCCGCTGCATTGAGCAGGCCGTACGCTGCGAACACGGTGAGGAAGATCGCCGCGAGGAAGCCGAGCACGCCCAGCACGATGGCGAGCACCATCACGGGAAGAAGCGGACGCGTGAGCCCCACAAGCCTCGCCATGATGGAGAAATGGGAGCGGCGACGCGGTGCTGCGGCGCCCGAGGCCCCACGTCGGTCGGCACTCGCGGGCTCAACCGGCTCGTCGGCTTCGCAGGGCATCTCCGGGACGTCCGCGCCCAGGGTCGCGCCCTCACCCAGGGTCGCGCCTTCGCCCGCGACAGCGCCCGAACCCGAGGCCGCTTCCCCGCCGCCCTGCGCGAACGCCTCCAGCTGCGACTGGCTCTCCCACAGCCGCACGTAGGCGCACCCGCGCGCAAGCAGCTGGGAATGCGTTCCATGCTCCACAAGTTTTCCCTGCTCAAGGACATAAATCTCATCGGCATGCTCGATGGCCGACAAACGATGCGAGATCATGATGACCGTGTGGCTGCCCGCAAGCTCGCGCGCGGCTGAGATGATAGCGGCCTCGCTTTCGGCATCGATGTTGCTCGTGGCCTCGTCGAAGATGTAGATGGGCGAGTCGTGCAGCAGGGCCCGGGCGAACGCCAGGCGCTGGCGCTGGCCACCCGACAGGTTCGCACCCTCTGCCGCGATCTCCATGTCGAGCCCGCCCGATTCGCGCACGAAGCCCGCCAGCCGGCACTTCGCGAGGGCTTCCCACAGCTCGTCGTCGCTCGCGTCGGGCTTGGCGAGCAGCAGGTTCGCTCGCACCGTTCCCTTGAACACGTAGCTCGAGAACGGCACCGTGGTGACGGTCTTGCGCAGCGATTCGGCCGAAATATCGCGCAAATCGATCCCGCCGATGCTGACCTCGCCCGCATAGCGCGCGTTCGCACCCGACAAAATGCCCGCAAGCGTCGACTTGCCCGAGCCGCTCTCGCCCGTCACGCCGATGAAGCTGCCGCGCGGCGCCGAGAAGTCGACCCCCTCAAGCACCTGGCGCTTCCCGTCGTAGGAGTACCCGACACCGCGGCATTCCACGCGCGCATCGCGCGGATCGATCTCGCGTGCACCGTCGACGGGCAGGGGCGCATCGAGAATCGCATACATCTTCTCCGCCGCAGCCATGCCGCCCATGGCCGTGTGGAAGAACGAGCCCAGCGTGCGCATGGGGATGAAGAACTCGCTCGACAGAAACACGATGGAGAAAGCCGCAGCGAACGTCGCCGCGCCGCACGAGAACTGCCACAGCACGGCGATCATTCCCACCGCCGCGCCGCCGAACGCGAAGAGGTCCATGGCGGTGATCGAGTTCAACTGCATCGTGAGCAGGCGCATCGTCGCCTTGCGGAAGCTCTCGGCCGCCCCGTTCATCTCCTCGTGCTTGCGCGCGTCGGCGGAGTAGATCTTAAGAGTCGTAAGCCCCTGGATCGCTTCGAGGAACATGCTGCCCAGATCGGTGTAGCTGCCCCAGTAGTTGCGCATGGTGCGGCGCGCGATCTTCTGCACGCAGACGATGGATGCGGGGATGAGCGGCACGCACACGAGCAGCGCCACGGCAGCGGGAAGCGACAGGGGCGAAAGCGCCACGAACAGCGTCAGAGGTGCGAGCAGGGCGTAGAAGAGCTGCGGCAGATATTGGCCGAAGTAGCTCTCGAGCTGCTCGGTCCCCTCGACGCTCACCTGCACGGCGACGGCGGTCGCCACGGTCTCGCTGTAGGCGGGCCCGAGCGCTGCGAGCTTGTCGTAGACCTGCTGGCGAATGGAGCATTTCGCGCAGGAAGCGGCCTTGCGACCCATGCGCTGCGCCGCCGTCTGGCACACCATACGCACCACGATCGCCGCCGCCGATGCCGCAAGCACGACGATCGCCATGCCCGCGTCCGCCGCGCCCTCGAGCGTCGCCTGCAAGAACAGGCCGATCACCATGAACAGCGCGATGTTGCACGCAAGGGCCACCCACTGGAACGCCACGTCGGCGACGATGAACTTGATGGCGCCCGGCACCATCGAAAGCAAACGTTTATCGAACACGTCTTCCCCGTTTTCACTTGTATGAAGTAAAAAGTTATATCTGGCTAAAGATAACCCAAGAGATACTTTTTGGGGAGAGAAGGGCGGAAAGA
>USJN01000172.1 GCA_900554945.1 uncultured Coriobacteriaceae bacterium
CGACCGACATTTCCGCATTGAACCCTTGCGGCCCGCATCCAAAGGCGCCCACTACAAGCGTCTCGCAGCCGTTCTCCGCTGCGATGCGCAAGAGCGACTCGATGCGGCTGGCGAGCGCGTGTTCGCACTCGCGCTCCGAGCGGTGGTTTTCCAGCGCGCGGGCGCGGATAGGCTCGGGGATGGCCAGCACGTCGGCGCGGCGGATGGTGCCATCGCGCACGAACGCCACGTCGGGCAGGTACAGCGCACGGTCGGTGAACAGCATGCCGGACGAGTAGCCGCGGTTTTTGCTGTGATAGAGGTCCTTGCAGGCGCAAAGCGCAGGGTAGAGGTTGCTCTCCGCGCAGAGAATTTGTTCGGGGCCGAAGCTTCCGTCCTCGTAGGCGCCGCCAGGACGGGTGAACGAGCACGGGTCGACGACGACGACCTTGCCCTGCGCGCCAAACACTGCCTTCGGCGCGAAATCGGTCGTCACCGATGTCGTGGTTTCGCCTTCCGCCTCGGCTACGGGAAGCTCGCGCCCTTCGCCGTTCTCGTAGATCTTGGCCGCCTCGACGGTCGCTTTCGTCTCGCTTGCGAACGCCCCGCGCATCAGCGCAAGGTTCTTCGCGGCGGCTTCGCGCCGCTCGTCACGTGTGGGCATGTTGCGTCCTTCCCTGGGGATAATGCGAACAAGGCCTATGGTAGCAGTTTCGCAGGTTGGGAAATGGGTCGGGCTGGAGACGCCACAAGGTTTGCCCAGATTGCCGGCGCTCTGCGTCTCCTTCTGCGCGGCCGAGGCTTTTCGACAACGCCCAGTCACTCAAACAGTCCTCGCTGCGCTTAAGGAACTCGCTTTGTGAGCGCCGCCGAAGAGCCCCTGTGGGACAGCGGGTTCCGACCCCTTCGGCAACGCCCAGTCGCTCAAACAGTCCCCACAGCGCTTAAGGAACCCGCATTGTGGGCGCCGCCGAAGAGCCCTGCTGGGAGCACTCCTCGCGCAGCCCGCACGTGCGATCCCGCGAGCGCTTTTCGTCCCTTCGCTTCGCGCGATTCGGCGGTTTTTGGACCCCTGTACGAATCGCTTGCCTTCCCATGCAATATAATGCGCTTGTAAATCAAGCAAATGGCGTTGGCGGACGTGTGCGGATCGCATCTCGGATAGAAGCGGCCCGCAGAGGGGAATGCAGGTGAGAACCCTGCGCTGTACCAGCAACCGTAAAGCGCTTGCGCTCGCCCGCGCATTGGGGCGGCCCAAGCCGAAGTCGGATTACCTATCTGCCAAACAGCCCTGGGAAGGATGGTTCGACTTGTTGTGCCCTCATTTGAATTGGCGGGAGCGCCATCGCAGTGCCCTGTTCGAGGCAGCAAACATTTCCCTTCTCAAAACGATATAGCCCGTCTCGCCGGATGGCTCGGCTCGGGAGCTGTGGGCTCCTGCGCCGTCTGGCAAAAAGGCGCGGCTTGAAAGGGGGTTGCCCGAAAAGGGGACAGTGCGAAGCTATGCCGCAGCAGCACCATCGCGCGTGGTGCGCAACGGCGCTGCAAACAGCAAAGCAGATTGAGGTAATCAAGTAGGTAATCAAGCAGGTAAGGAGGCTTGGATGAATCGCAGGAACAAGTTCGTTTCCCTGCTCTTGTCCGTTGTGCTGGCGTGCGGTCTTGTGCCGCAGCTTGCGTTCGCGGAGGTGGGGAAGGAGGCCGCCGCACCGCAGAAGGTGACGGTGAGCTACCATTTGCAGGATGCGACGAGCACGTATCTCGTCAATGAGTCCGACGTCGAGGTCGCAAGCGACGAGGCGGAGTCGATGGGCTTCGCCGATCAGGTGACAGACGGTGTCTCGGCGCTCGACGTCCTGGTCAAGGCTCACGAAGACGCTTTCGGGATGACCAAGGACGACGCCGCCGACTATCTGGCCGTGAGCGACGCGGGCTACGTGACGAAGCTCTTCGGGCAGGAGACGTCCGCCAACGGGTTCATGCACAATGGCGCATATCCCAACGACGGAACCGAGAGCGCCTGGGGCGGGTATAACGGCACGACAGTGGTCACGCAGGCGGTTGCGACCGGCGACGTGCTCGACTTCTTCATCTATGAGGACCAGAGCGGTTGGGGCGACCAGGCTGCCTGGTTCTGCAAGGACGGCGTGGCAGCCGACTCGATCACCGTTCGCCCCGGTAGCCAGACGAACCTCGTCCTGAAGGGCGTCGCGTTCATGGCGGGCTACCAATATAAGGATGCGGAAGCGTTGCGCGCCGCTGGCCAGCCTATCGCTGCCGCGCAGCTCGCGAGCGTCGACGGGGAGAATTCTACCTGGGCAGACGTGGACGGTGCCGCAACTTCCGACACCGGCAGCGTGACGTTTGTCGCCCCCAGCGAGGAGGGGACCTACTACTATACGGCTCACTCCGCCGGCGGCACTGCCGTCATTCCGCCCGTGCTCAAGGTCGTCGTCAGCAACGATGCGCCGGTGCCTGCTCCTGCAGCGGAGCTGACGGCGCTCAGCGTGGCGAGCTTCGATAGTTTCCCCAGCGCGCTCGAGCTGGCGCCCGCCTTTGACGCGGATGTGACCGAATACCGCGTGCCCGCGGTCAAGTGGAGCAGCAACTCCTGGGAGCGCATGTTCCGCGTCAAGGCGTCGGCGCCCGAGGGGGCCGTCATCTCGGCGAGCCTCAACGGCGGTGCGGCGAAGGCTGTGGCGTCGGGCGATTCGAGCTGGACGCTCTTCAACGGAAGCGACCTGCTCGTTAAAGGTGTCAACACGCTCGCGGTGACGGTTGCCGCGTCCGACGCCGTCGACGCCGAGACGAAGACCTACACGGTCACCGTGCCTGTCGGCCCGATGCTTTCCTTCTCGGTCGACCCCGCGGATGCGACCGTCAGCATCACCGACTCCGATGGCAATAGCGTCCCCGAGGCGGCGCCTCTGCTGTTCCCGGTTGAGCAGGGAAAAACCTACACGTACACGGTGAGCAAGGCCAGCTACGTGACCAAGCGCGCTACCGTCGAAGCATCGGCTGACATGACGACTGTCCCGGTTACACTCGAGAAGGCGCCCGCGAGCTCGCTTGTCGATTTCGATTCCGCGTGGCCTTCGTTCCGCGGCTCTGACGACAACATGGCCATCATGGACGCAAAGACCCCGCGCACGGCTGACGAGACAAAGACCCTCTGGAACACAAAGCTGACGAGTGGCTGGGATCGCGTCTCCAACACGCTTATCGTGGGTGACAACCTTTATGCGCTCGCAGGCAAGGAAATCAAGAAGATAGACAAGGCGACCGGCAATGTGATCGCGACGGGCGCTCTCGTAAGCGATAACAGCTGGTACGACGGCCGTCTCGCATATGGCGACGGGATGCTGTTCGCCACGGTTGGCAATGGCCGTGTTCAGGCGCTCAACGCCGACACGCTCGAGTCGCTGTGGGTGAGCGAGGAGCTCGGCGGCACCACGGCGACGCCGATTTCCTACAAGGACGGCTATGTCTACACGGGAATTTCCCAGGGGTCGTCGAGCGCCAATGCGGTGACGTATCTCTGCTTGTCGGCGACCGACGAGGACCCTTCTGCAACTGACGAGGTGAAATATCCCACCTGGATCTACCGCGCGGAGGGCACGGGCTGCTACTGGGCTGGTGCCTACCTGTCGGGCGACGTGATTGTTTTCGGGTCCGACGCGGGGGTTCTTACCTCGTGCAATGCGAAGACTGGCAAGGTTATCAGCACGTTCCAAGCTGATGGGCAGATTCGCTCGTCTATCGCCTACGCGGACGGTAACCTCTACTTCTCGACGAGCACGGGGAAGGTGTATTCCGTTCCCATTGGCGCAGATGGCGCGCTTGACGGCGGGTCGGCCAAGTCTGGCCAGGTCGACGGCATGACGAAGAGTACGAGCACGCCCGTTGTCTTCAACGGCCGTCTCTACATCGGTGGCGGTTCGTCTTCCTTCTCCTCTGGTGTTGTCGCGGTTATGGACGCAGCGACGATGAGTACCGTCTATTCGGCTAACGTGCAAGGTTACGTGCAGTCCTCGGCGCTTTTGAGCACGGGCTACGCTGCGAACGGTGGCAAGGTCTACGCGTACTTCACCTATAACAACAATCCTGGCGGCATCCTGGTTCTCGAGGATGCGGCGGGGCAGACGGAGGCGAAGGTCAGCAACCTCTTCGTGCCCGAAGGGTCTCTGGCGCAGTATTGCCTCTGCAGCCCGATTTGCGATTCCGACGGCACCCTGTACTACAACAATGACTCGGGCAACCTCGTGGCAATTGGCCGGACGTCTTGCAGTATCACCTACCATCTTGATGGCGGTACGAACGCCG
>USJN01000173.1 GCA_900554945.1 uncultured Coriobacteriaceae bacterium
GCGAGGGGGCAACCGATCCGGCCTTTCTTGTTTGCGCGCTGCGCAGGGCCCCAATGAGCTCTCGCCGCGTGCGGGTGACTTCATCTTCTTCGGGTTTGCTCCCTGCCCGTTCTCGGCTCCTCAGCCCCGATTCCAATCGTTTCGATTCGAAATCGGGGCTTGCCTTGTCGCTTAACGGCTGCTTATCGGTACAACCTCCGGCACATTTCGACCGCCACGGCGAGCGCTTCTATGTCCTCGCAGGTGGTATGAACGGCGAAGCTCGCGCGCCCAGTTCCCACCATGCCCGTCGACGCGGCGAGCGGCATGGCGCAATGTCCGCCCGAGCGTATGGCGACGCCCAGGGCGCCGCATGCGGCCCCGATTTGCGCGGGCGGCACATTTGCAAGCGAGAACGACACGAGCCCGCCCGCGCCGTCTGGCTGCGTGTGGTCGCCCCAGATGGTAAGCCCCTCCACTCCATGGAGCGCATGGACGGCGAACGGGGTCATGGCTTCGGCGTGCTCGAGCACCTTGTCCATGCCCAGGGTTTTCATATACTCGATGGCGCCCGCCCAGCCGATTGCCTGCGCGATTGGAGGCGTTCCCACCTCGTATTGGAGGGCCCCCTGGCGAAGGTAGTAGGAATCGACGGACGCATGCGAGACCGTGCCGCCGCCGATGGCTACGGGGTCCATCTCGTCAAACGCGTCTTTCCCGATGAGCAGGCCACCGATGCCGAGGGGCCCGTACATCTTGTGGGCGGAGAAAGCGGCGAAGTCGCAGCCGATTTCCTTCACGTTGAAAGGCAGATGGGGGAACGATTGCGCGGCGTCGAGCATGAAGCGGGCGCCGGCCTTATGTGCCATGCGCGCCATGTCGGCCACGGGGTTCACGATGCCGAGCACGTTCGACACGTGCGCTACGCACACGAGTTTGGGGCGCTGGCTAAGGAGGCGCTCGTATTCCCCAAGGTCGAGCCTGCCATCGGGGAGCAAGGGAATGAAGTCGAGCACGGCACTCCTGCGACGCGCCAACAGCAACCAGGGCAAAAGGTCGGAGTGGTGTTCGGAAAGCGCGACGACGATGTGGTCTCCTTCATCCACGTTGAAGTCGCCCCACGAGTGCGCCACCAGATTGCATGACGCGGAAGCGTTCATGGTGTACACGGTTTGCCGCCGCTCGGCGCCAATGAAATCTTCGAGCGTCTTGCGCGCCTCGTCAAAGTTGTCTGTCGCCTTTTTGGAAAGCTCGTAGCCGCCGCGGTAGACGTTCGCGTTCTCATGCTCGTTGAAGTTGGCCTCCGCCTGAAGCGCGCGGAAGCAACGCTGCGTCGTGGCGGCGGAGTCCAAGAAGGCGAGCGTGTTTTTCTGCTTGGAGTCGTTGAGCAGGGGGAAATCCTCGCGGTTGCGCCATGCCCAGGCGTCCGCCCAGGTGAGCTTGGCTTGCTCGTCGCGGGGAAGCTGGTTGCGCCAGGCGTCCATGCGCGAGACGACTTCGCGCGCGATTTCAACGAGCTCCTCGTCGGCGGGCGAGCGTTTGACGTCTCGTTTTCGGGATGTATCTGAGCTTTCGGGGGCCTTCACAAAGCGAGTTCCGCACGAGCCGAAAGTGCCAGTGGCACTTTCGTGCGAGCAGGACTGTTTGAGCGACTGAAGGTTCCCGAAAGCTCCTTCGGCCCGCAGGTCGATCCCGCCCATTTCTTCCCGCGCAATCTGCACCGCCTCGCGCGCGGAAAGCGTGCGGCCATTCTCGAACGCAGTCAGTTTTTCGGGCACGATGGCGTTCGCGGCGAGCGTTTCCTCCCTGAAGACCACGTCTTTCAGCGCGATGCGCGGCAGCGGGCGATCGGTGCCGTTCGGGCCGGGCTTGCACAGTCTGCTCGCGTCGAGGTTCTCCAAGAAACGGCGCGAGATGAGCATCGGCGTGCGGCGATACCACTGGATCCATGACGCAACGACATCGAGCGTGGGGTCATTGCGGAACGTTCGGCAAACTTCAAGCAGATGAGCTGGGGTGATGCGAACCTGGTCGCAGCCGAGCAACATGACGGAGTCGGCGTCGGGGTTGCCCTCGAGCGCGCGCGCCGCGTAATCGAGCACGCCTTTGGGCATGTCGTACAAGGTGAACCCGCAGGTGCCCAGGGTGGCCCGATACGCCGCATCGGCGTCGAAGGGGATGAATTCGACTTCCCTGCCCGATTGGTGGGGCGCGCCTTCGTCCCCATGCGCGGCGGCGATGTCGTTTGAAACTGCCGTCTCAAGCGCGCGGCTCTCTTCGGGCGCTCCTCCCGCAAGCACATATACGCGCGCGAACCTCGCCCCGAGCGCGCACATCGCGGCGATCGCCGTTACGGTCGTGCCCTTATAGCGCTGCAAGGGGCGGGGCGTCTTCTTCTCGCCGTTTTTGGGATCCTCGCATATCACGGGCTTTTCGTTCTCATCCTCGAAAGAGACCTTCAGCGGTGTTGTCCCGAAATCGGTCGCGAGCACGAGGGCGATGGTTTTCCCGCATGTGCGCGCGAGTTCTGCTCCCTCGGGGATGGGGCGCTCCGCGGGCCCCTGCTTGGGCTGATGCTCATTGCGGCGTAGGTAGTTCGCTGCCATAGGGTCTCCTTCGTCTGCCTGCCTCATGCTTTGCTTGAAGCGACGGATCGATTCCGTATAGGATACAGCTGATTCTTTCTCTTTGCGCGAACTGTGCGAAAACCGATGCTTCGAGGGAATCGTCTTCTCTTGACGCTCGTGCGACCTTGCGACAGCCGTCGCGCACTCGTTCGGAAGGTGACGTAACTTCCTTGCGTCCCATCGGGTACAATGAAGCCATTATGGCTAGTTCGTTTAACTTGAACGCATATGGTGCGATGTTTCGCGTGAAGGCCGCCTATTCTTTCGAGGTAGGCGGTCTTCTCGTGCGTATGTACGCGTTCATGCGCACCATCGGCACCGTGTCCATGCTCACGCTTTCGGGGTATTCCTATTTCATGGCGGGTTTGGTGGCGTCGGTGGTGGCGTTCGCCCTGTTCTTGATATCGCCGCGCGTCTCGAAGAGAATCGACGAGCGCGGTCAGGGCGCAATCGTCTTGCCCGCCACGTGCATCGCACTGCTTGGGTGTGCGGTCTTGCTGGTCACCGTGCTGCTCAAACTGCCGATTGCGCTGTGCTTCGTGGGCGCGGTGCTCATGGGCTTTCTTCCCACGCCTCAGGCACTTACGCGTGCTCGCTGGGTCTACCTGGTGAAATCAGGTCGCCTGGGCGATGATGCACCCGAGCTCAAGACCGTCTTCTCCTACGAGGGCGTGATGGACGACATCGTCTTCATGGTGAGCCCCGCGCTTTCCATCGCGCTCGCTTCGGGCATTCATCCCATTGCCGGCATGGGATGCGGCTTTATCTGCTGCGTGGTGGGAACGCTGCTGCTCGTGTCATCGAAGGACACCGAGCCGGTGCCGGGTTGGGAAAAGAAGCTTGCGAATCGAGAAGGCGCCGCGCTCGCCGATCGCGCCGAAGGTGCCGCCTCGGTCGAGTCCGATGCGGCGGCTGAAGGCTCGCGAAACGGAAGCGCTCCTGCAGCTGGCTCGGGCATCGCGTGCGACGTTTCCGCGGATGCGGTCGACGATGCTCGCGCGAACAAGAAGAAGCGCTCCCGCAGCTTGTTCCTCACGAATCCCGTGGTGCGCACGTTGTTCTTCCTGTCGCTTCTGATGGGCTGCTTCTTCGGCATCTTCGACACCGCCACGGTGTCCTTCGCGCAGATCGAGCTTAACGACCCGGTGTTCGCAAGCCTCATCCTCGCCATCGAGTCGCTCGTGTCGACCATCGTCGGGTTCGTGTTCGGCATGATTCTTTTCACCGCACGTCAAAGCAAGAAGATGCTGGCGTTCTCCATCGTAATCGGCCTCGGTTACGGGTCGATGATTTTCGTGAGCTCGTCGGTAAGCCTGCTTGTGGTCATCTTCGTAGCGGCGGGTACGTACGCTCCGTTCGTTATCACGCTGAACGAGACGGCCGAGCGTGCTGTGCCCGAGGCGAACATCACCGAGGCGCTCACGTGGGTGACCTCAGGCAGCATCTGCGGCCTTGCATTCGGGCCGACGCTTGCCGGCGTCATCATCGACACGTGGGGATCGTTCGCGTGCTTCGGCACGGGCGCCTTCGTTGCGCTCGCCATTCCGGTGCTGGCTTTCTTGACCTATCCCATGATGAAGAAGCAGGTAGGGTAGGGGAAGCCGGCGGAAGCGTTTTGAAGGCCGGCGCATCGGGGCCGTCGCTGGGTCCATAGCTGCCCGACTTCCCGAAAAACGGGAAGTCGGGGGACAAAAA
>USJN01000174.1 GCA_900554945.1 uncultured Coriobacteriaceae bacterium
CGAGGCAGTCCTGCACGTCCTGCCATTTGATAGCGGACTCGTTTTTGGTGTACTTGTCCTGCGACTTGATATAGGCATCAAGTGCGCTGGTCAGAGCGCTGCGGGCGGCCTTTTCGGGCGAACCGCCGTTTTCGAGCCACGACGAGTTGTGGTAATACTCCTGCATCTGGAAGGTACGGGAGAAGCACAGGCACGCGGTGATCTTGACGTTGTAGTCGGGCAGGTCGTCGCGATCGCGGCCACGGCGATCGGCCTGGATGAAGAAGGGCTCGGTCAGATACTCGGAACCTACCTTTTCGAGAACGTAGTCCTCGATGCCCTTGGGATAGCAGAAGTCTTCCTCCGTGAAACCCTCAGGTCCCTCGAGGCGCAAACGGAAGGTGACATTGGCGTTGACGACCGCCTGGCGGCGCATGGTCTCGCGATACCACTCGGCAGGGATGTCGATAGACGTGAAAACCTCAAGGTCGGGACGCCATTTGATGGTGGTACCCGTCCGTTTCTCGGCAGAAGGCTCAACCTCGAGCGCCTTCTTCTTGGCGCCGACGACCTTGCCCTTCTTGAAATGCAGGGAGTACTTGTTGCCGTCGCGCCATACGGTGACGTCCATGTATTCAGAGGCGTACTGCGTGGCGCACGAGCCCAAGCCGTTGGTGCCGAGCGAGAAGTCGTAGTCGCCGCCCTGATTGTTGTTGTACTTGCCGCCTGCATACAGCTCGCAGAAGACGAGTTCCCAGTTGAAGCGCTTTTCCGTGGGGTTCCAGTCAAGCGGGCAGCCGCGGCCGTGGTCCTCGACCTGGATCGAGCCGTCGGCAAACGCGGTCAGAGTGATGAGATCGCCATAGCCTTGGCGAGCCTCGTCGACCGAGTTGGACAGAATCTCGAAGGCGGCGTGCGCGCAGCCGTCAAGGCCGTCGGAGCCGAAGATGACCGCAGGACGCAGACGGACGCGCTCCTCGTCTTTCAGCTGGCGAATGCTGTCGTTGCCGTAATCGGCCGTGGTGTTTGCCATTCTCGCTCTTTCGATGATAGTGTTTCCTTTGGCGCAGCTTCCAAGCCCCTCAGGGCAAAGCCGCCTTCCCGCTCGAGTCGCACGGCTGCGAAGAACGCGGCGCTGCTGGCGGGTCTTGTGGGCCAGACACTGCTGGCGTGATGCACAATGACCGACTTTACCACATGCCGCGCCCGCAACGTTACGACGACACAGCAAATTCATCGGACATACGTTCGTGTATAGCTGTTTGCTCGCACAGGTTCGAGGCATCAAGCTTGCTCGCCCTGAAAGAAGCAAAAAACGCTATCGGGAGCGCGTTACCCCAGATAGACGCCCTGCATAACAGGGACGCCCGACCCTTTGGCGACATCGCCTCAAGGTCGGGCGCCCACAGAAGCGCATGCAAACGCAGAAACCGAACGCTTACAGGTTGAACGACCACACGTTCTTGAAGTCGAGCGCGCTCGAGAGCTTTTCGAGCAGCTGATCGTCCACCTTGCCCTCGACGTTCATGTACACGAGCGCCGTCTTCTCGGAGGGCTTCGTGCCGATCTGCATCGTCGTGATGTTCACGCCCTCGTTGCCGAGCACCGTGCCGATCGCGCCGATGCGGCCGGGGGCGTCGACGTACTCGAACACGAGCGACTGCTTGGCGGGCGCGATGTCGATCTTGTAGTCGAGCAGCGACATGATGCGCGGGCGCTGCATCGAGCCGAAAAGCGTTGCGCCGACTTCGACCCCGTCGGCGACGACCTTCACGGCCGACGCATACTCGTCGGCATCGGCGATCGAGGCGGTGTCCACTTTGATGCCGTGGCGCACGGCGACCGACTCCACGTTCACCGGCGTGACCGACCCTGCACGACGATAGGCCAGGATGCCGTCGAGCGCGCCTGCGACCAGGATGGACGGATCCGCGTTCGCGATCGTTCCCGCCGCTTCGACGCGCAGCGTCTTGGGGATGCAGCCTAAGATCTGCGCCAGGATGCGGCCCATCATCTGGCAGGCGGGGACGTAGGGGCCCACTGCGTCCATCATCTCGGGCGGCACGAGCGTCATGTTGAGCGCCGTGGGGACGATGGAGCCCTCAAGCCCGCTCGAGACGTACTCCGCGATCTGCACGCCGGCGCGCACCTGCGCCTCGTGGGTGGAAGCGCCCAGGTGGGGCGTCAAGAGCACGTTGTCGAACTCGTGCAGGGGGCTGCCCGTGCAGGGCTCTTCCTCGAACATATCGATTCCCGCGGCGAAGATCTTGCCTGCGGCAACGAAATCGGAGAGGGACTTCACGTTGTAGATGCCGCCGCGCGCCGCGTTTATCAGCACGACGCCGTCCTTCATGGCCGCGAATTCTTCGGGGCCGAACATGCCGATGGTCTCGGGCGTCTTCGGCAGATGCACGGTGATGAAGTCGGCACGCGCGAGCACGTCTTCCACGCGCTCGAAAAGCTCCACACCCAGCTGGTCGGCGCGCTCGGGGCTGCAATACGGGTCGTGCCCGATGATCTTCATGCCGAAAGCGCGCGCACGCTCGGCCACAAGACCGCCGATGCGGCCCAAGCCGAAGATGGCGAGCGTCTTCTCGTAGAGCTCCTTGCCCATAAACTTCGAGCGCTCCCACTTGCCCTCGTGCATGCTCGCGTTCGCCTGGGGAAGCTGGCGCGCGCAAGCGAGCATGAGCGCCATGGTGTGCTCCGCTGCACTCATGATGTTCGAGGTCGGGGCGTTGCACACGATGACGCCGCGCTCGGTCGCCGCGTCAAGGTCGATCGTGTCGACGCCCACGCCAGCGCGGCCGATGATCTTCAGGTTCTCCGCGGCCTCGATGACCCGGCGCGTCACCGGCGTCGCCGAGCGCACGACGATCGCGTCATAGGGAGCGATCTGCGCCGCGAGCTCGTCTTCGGTCAGGTCGAGCTTCACGTCGACGTCGTAGCCCTTATCGCGCAGGACGTCGATGCCCTCCTTCGCGATCCGATCGGCTACGAGAACCTTCTTGTGCGTCATGGCGAATTCCCTTCTCAGACAAGGCCGCTTATCGCGCGCTCGATTCGCAAATTCGACCGCGAGGGAACGCTCCCCCGCGGCCGAATTCGTTTCCGTCAATACAACTATACGGCTTTATGCGTTGTTTTTCTCGAACTCTTCCATGAACGCGACCAAAGCTTCGACGCCCTCACGCGACATCGCGTTGTAGATGCTCGCGCGCATGCCGCCCACACTGCGATGACCCTTCAGGCTCTCGAGCCCGCGCGCCTTCGCCTCGGCGATGAACTTCGCGTCCAGATCGGCATCGCCCGTGACGAAGGGAACGTTCATGAGCGAGCGGAACTCCTTTTGCGCCGTGCCGCTGAAGAGCTTCGACTGGTCGAGGTAGTCGTAGAGCAGCGCCGCCTTCTCCTGGTTGCGCTTCTGCATAGCCTCAAGTCCGCCCTGCTCTTTGAGCCATTTGAAGACAAGCCCGCAGACGTAGATGCCGTAGGCGGGCGGCGTGTTCGACAGGCTGCCGGCGTCGGCTTGCGTCTTGTAGCGCATGATGGTGGGCGTGAAGGGCAGGACGTCCTCGCGGATGAGGTCGTCGCGCACGATGACGATGACCACGCCGGCGGGACCGACGTTTTTCTGCACGCCGCCGTAGATGAGGCCGTACTTGGAGACGTCGACGGGTTCGGAGAGGAACATTGAGGAGACGTCGGAGACAAGCGGGATATCGCCCGTCTCGGGAAGATGGGTGTAACGCGTGCCGTAGACCGTCTCGTTCTGGCAGATGTAGACGTAGTCGGCGTCGGGCGAGAAGGTGGCGCTGTCGAAATCGGGAACGCGCGTGAAGTTCTCGTCCTCGGAGGAAGCGACAAGGTTCGCGGTGCCATAGATCTTCGCTTCCTTGAAGGCCTTCTTCGACCAGTTGCCCGACACGATGTAGTCTGCGACCTTGTTACACATGAGGTTCATAGGAATTGCCGCGAACTGCTGGGTGGCGCCGCCCTGCAGGAAGAGCACGCGGTAGTTGTCGGGGATGGACATGAGATCGCGGATGTCCTGCTCGGCGGTCTCGATGATGCCTTTGAACGTCGCCGAGCGATGGGACATTTCCATGACCGACATGCCAGACCCGTTGTAATCGAGCATCTCCGCCGCCGCGGTCTTCAAGACCTTCTCGGGAAGCATCGCGGGACCTGCAGAAAAGTTGAACACCCTACCCATAAGCGCACTCCTTTACTCACGAGAGTCAGATATATACTTTATTCTACTAAAGCGCTCAAGCGAAGGGTCCGAAACGCCCGCTCGTTCGGCCGCGCGGG
>USJN01000175.1 GCA_900554945.1 uncultured Coriobacteriaceae bacterium
AGGCCACGGCAGGCGGTGGCGGCAAGGGTATGCGCGAAGTGCACGACCCGGCCGACCTCGAGTCCCACTACAAGGCCGCCCGCGCCGAGGCGGGTGCGGCGTTTGGCAACGACGGAGTGTACCTCGAGAAGCTCGTGCTGCGCCCTCGCCACGTCGAGGTGCAGGTGCTCGCCGACAACCACGGCAACAACGTGGCGCTTTGCGAGCGCGACTGCTCGGTGCAGCGTCGCCATCAGAAGCTCATCGAAGAGGCTCCGTCCCCGGCGCTTACCGAGGAGCTGCGTCGCGCGATGGGCGTTGCAGCCATCAAAGCGGTGCGCGCGGTCGACTACAAAAACGCCGGCACGATCGAGTTTCTGCTCGACACCACGGGCAAGTTCTACTTCATGGAGATGAACACGCGCGTGCAGGTCGAGCATCCCGTTTCCGAGCAGATCACGGGCACCGACATCATCAAAGAGCAGCTGCGAATTGCGGCTGGCGAACCTATGAGCTGCGCCGATCGCGCTCCGTTCACCCCCTTCGGCCACGCGATGGAGTTCCGCATCAACGCCGAGGACCCCGATCACGGCTTCCGTCCGTGCCCGGGCAAGATCACGCGCTTCGAGCCCCCGATGGGCCCGGGCGTGCGCGTGGAGACCTACGTTCACGAAGGCTCCTCGATTTCGCCGTATTATGACTCCATGGTGGCGAAGGTTATCGTGAGCGGCCAGGATCGCGAGGAATGCCTTGCACGCGGCCGCCGTGCGCTCGACGAGTTCAAGATCGAAGGCATCGCCACCACGTTGCCGTTCCACCGTCGTGTGCTCGACAACGAGGTGTTCCGTGCGGGTGAAGCCACGACTGACTTCATCGAGACCCAGATGGGAGACTTGTTATGAGTGAGTTGAACGTCGAAGGTATGGCGCTCGCCCCGGGCGTCGTGGAAACGATTGTGTCCATTGCGGTCAGCGAGGTCGAGGGCGTTGCGTGCGTCGGCTCGGCGGGCACTCAGGGCCGCGGCATCCGTGCCGTGTTCGGCCAGAAGCCGTCGACCCAGGGAATCGAAATCACCGTAAACGAAGATAACAAACTGGCAGTCGCCGTGCGCATCGAGGTCTACTACGGCTTCGTGCTTCCCGAGGTCGCATCCAGCTTGCGCCAGGCTGTGGCCGATGCGGTGGCAAGCCAGGTCGGCGTCGAGGTTGCCTCGGTCGATGTCTACATCGACGGCATCCAGTTCGCCGAATAGGAGATCAATGGCATCACGACGACATGAACGCACCGCTGCGCGTCAAAGCGCGCTCCAGGTGCTCTATACCAGTGAAATAAAGGGCGTCCGCCCGTCCGATTTGCTCGATTCGGGCCTCGTGCTCGAAGACGACGGCAAGTCGCTTTCGGACTACGCGATCGGGCTGATCGAGGGCGTCGACGAGAAGATGCTCCCCATCGACGTGCGCCTCAATTCGACTTCCGAGAACTGGAAGCTCAACCGCATGCCCATCGTCGACCGCTGCATCCTTCGTCTGGCGACGTACGAGATGCTCTTCGTCGACGAGGTTCCGGTTTCGGTTGCCATCAACGAGGCGGTCGAATTGGCGAAGGATTTCGGCGGCGAGGACGAGTCGCCCCGTTTCGTGAACGGCGTTTTGGGCCGCATTGCCCGTCAGCTCGAGGAAGACGCGAAGGATCCCGAGGCGGCGCGCCGTCGAGAGGAAGAGGCCCTGGCGTCCTACGCGTTCCCGACTAATGAAGAAGATTCTGCAGCTGAAGCCGCCGTTGAGCAGCCCGAGGCTGAAGCCATCGTCGAGAACGCGCCCGCAGCCGAAGGCGAGCAGGCCGAAGTCGCAGCCGAGGTCGCCTCGGCAGACGCCGCGTCGCCCGAAGAGCCGGCTTGCGCAGCAGAGGAACCGACCTGCGCTCCCGAGGAGCCGGCGAATGTCGGACTCTAACGCTGCATCGTACGATCAGGTTCGCGACCGCCTCGATGAAATTGTCGAGGCGGTAAGCGCGCCCGGCATCTCGCTTGACGAGGCGCTCGCGCTCTACGAGGAGGCGGTGAAGCTCGGCCTTTCCGCATGCAATCTGTCCGAGGAAGGCGCCGAGGAGCTTCTCGAGCAGGATGCTGTAAACCTCACAACCGAACAGGGCGAACAGGCCAACTGTGCCGACGCGTCCGACGATCAAAGCTCGCCTTTCCAGGGCGAGGCGGCAGCTGCACGCCAAGACGAGGCGGCGTCGGCTGCGCGATAGCACCGCTTTTGCGGCGAAGGCGCGAGGGGGAAAGAGGAGTTCTTGCATCATGGCGAATAAGCGCATACTTGACGTGGTCGATTCACCTGCCGACCTGAAACTTCTCACCGATGATGAGCTCTCGATTCTCGCTCGCGAGATCAGGGAGCAGATTATCACCACCACTTCTAAAACAGGTGGTCATGTGGCGTCGTCCCTTGGCGCGGTCGAGATTATCCTTGCAGTTCACAGCCTTCTTAACTGCCCCGAAGACAAGTTCATCTTCGACGTGGGGCATCAGTCGTACGCGCACAAGCTCGTGACGGGGCGGCGCGATCGCTTCGATACGCTGCGCACGTTCCACGGCATCTCGGGCTTCCCGAAGCCTTCCGAGAGCGAATACGACGTGCATGCTTCCGGCCACGCGTCCGATTCGCTTTCGATTGCCGTCGGGCTTGCCAAGGCGCGGGCGCTTTCGGGCGGCGCGAACAAGATCGTCGCGCTCATCGGCGACGCGGCGTTAGGCGGAGGCATGGCCTTCGAGGCGCTCAACTACATCGGGCAGGCCCAGCTTCCCATGGTCATCATCCTGAACGACAACGAGATGTCCATCTCGCGCAACGCCGGTGCACTCATGAAGCACCTTGGCTATTTGCGCACGTCATCGTCGTATCGTACGACGCGCGACCGTGTGCAGGAGGCTATGGAGCAGTCGGGCGCCCTCGGCGCGCTCATGCACTTTGGGCGCAACGCGAAAGAATCGATGAAGCAGTTCGTCATTCCCCACTCTATGATCTTCGAGCAGCTGGGCATCGTCTGCACGACGCCGGTCGACGGGCACAACATCCACGAGCTGAAGGAAATGCTCTCGACGTGCCTGGCGGCCGACGGCCCGGTGCTTATGCACGTGGTCACCAAGAAGGGCGCTGGGTACGGTCCCGCGATGGCGGAACCGACGCGCTTCCATGGTACGGGTCCTTACGATATCGCCACGGGTAAGGCAATAAAGAAGCCCGCGAAGGCGCCGAGCTACACCTCGGTGTTCGGCGATGCTCTCTTGAACGAGGCGCACGCCGATGAGCGCATCGTCGCGATCACCGCTGCGATGGAAAGCGGCACGGGACTGACCGCGTTCGAGAAGGAATTCCCCGATCGCTTCATCGACGTGGGCATTTGCGAGGAGAACGCGGCCGGCATGGCGGCGGGGCTCGCTATCGGCGGTCGCAAGCCGGTGTTCGCCGTGTACTCCACCTTCCTGCAGCGCGCCATCGACCAGCTCATCGTCAACAACGCGCTCATGAACCTCGATGTCGTGTTCGCCATCGACCGCGCGGGTCTGGTGGGCGCCGACGGGCCGACGCACCACGGCATGTTCGACCTGGTCTACACGCGCATGGTTCCCAATATGCGCGTGCTCGCGCCCTCAAACGAGGCCGAGCTCGTGAACTCCCTGCATACGGCGCTCGCGCTCGGTGGGCCGTTCGCGGTGCGCTATCCGCGCGGCGAGGCGTGCGGTGTGCCCGTCCCCGATGAGTCGCAAATCTACGAGCCCGGCGTGTCTCGCTTGGTGAGGGAAGGCTCCGATGTCGCGGCTCTCGCGTTTGGGAACATGGTTGCGCCTGCGAACGAGGCTGCGGCAGTGCTCGAGGAAGCGGGCCTGTCCGTTCGCGTCGTCGACATGCGTTGGGTGAAGCCTCTCGATGCTGAGGCGATTCGCAAGGCCGCCGAAACCCGCCTCGTGGTGACGGTCGAAGATGGTGTGATTGCAGGCGGTGTCGGGGAAGAGGTGCTCGCCGAGCTCGCGCGCCAGAACGAGAAGGTGCCCGTGCTCACGCTGGGCATTCCCGATCGCTACATCATGCAAGGCGCCCCTGACTTCCTCATGCATGAGCTCGGCCTCGACGCCGAAGGAATCGCCGCTGCCATTGAGGAAAAACTCAAAGCGCTCTAACAAGTTCAACAGGCGATGCTTGCGCGTAGAAGGTGCTGACTTTTCGTCATTCCTGCATATACTCAGGCGAGCTCGTAGCGAAGGCGCGGGCTTTTGTCGTGCCTTCGAGTCCATCCTC
>USJN01000176.1 GCA_900554945.1 uncultured Coriobacteriaceae bacterium
GTTTTGCGCGCAGCGAGCATGGCGCGTCCTAGAGGTAAGTCGCACCGCCCGATCCCATTTTCGTGCGGCACAAGGCCGCCGCGGGCGAGAGGTACCACGGGTGCAAGCTCACGACCCAGTGCGCGAGTGTGGGGGCAAAGACTAGGTCAGCCGAAAGAAGCGCATGAAAAGGAACAGACGGAGGTTACGGTGACGAAGCGTTTTCGGAAAGCTATCCTTTGCGTGGCGATTGGTTGCGCCATGGTTCTTGCGTTCGTAATGACGGGCTGCTCGACCGATTCCACTTACGAGCCCGAGACGAAGACCCCTCAGGTTCAATCGCCGACCATTAAGGAAGCTGGCGTTTTGCGCGTCGGCGTGAACACGGGCCGCGCCCCGCTCGCCGGCATGTCGGGCAACAAGATCGTTGGCATCGACGTTGACGTGGCCGCTGCCATTGCGGACAGCCTCGGCCTGAAGCTTTCCATCGTCGATACGGGCAGTGATCCCGAAGGTGCGCTCAAGGACGGGTCGGTCGACATCGTGCTCGGCATCGACAAGTCCTCGACTGATGGTTCGTTCTGGAAATCTGACTCTTATCTGCCTACGGGCATCGCGCTGTTCGCCATGTCGGAGAACGCCGCTGTCCCGACTGCGACGACCGGCGCCAAATTCGCCGCGCAGGTTTCCTCCACGAGCGCTTGGGCCGTCATGAACGAGTTCGGCGACACGTCGCTTACCTCCACCTCCAGCCCGAAAGAGGCGTTCGCGGCTTTGAGCTCGGGACAGGTGCAATACGTTGCCGCCGACGCGGTCATCGGCAAGTACTATGCGAACGGGTCGAACATCAACGCGAGCATTATCGCGCTCATGCAGCAGCCGAGTGGCTATTGCGTTGGTGTGCTCGATAGCAACTCGGACTTGAAGACCGCCATCGCCAACGCCGTGAGCTCTTTGAGCTCCAATGGAGTGATGAGTGTTATCCAGTCGAAGTGGCTAGGCGGCAACATGGACCTCTCGTCGGTGAAGCTCACCGCCGGGGCGACATCGGGCGCGAAGGCGAAATCGGACTCGACGACGAACGGCGCAACCTCGACCGACGCGGCGTCTGCTGGTGCGAGCGCGCAGGGTGCTACCTCGACTGATACGACGTCGGGAGGCGCGTCCTCGGCTGGGTCGAACGCCGTGAAGGCTTCGTAAGCTGCACCACCTCAGGTGGCGGCTTGCCATTGCCCGATCTGCAACTCACAAGTGGAAATGCTTCATTAGTTGAAACGCCTCCTTTCGGAGGCGTTTCGCATTTAGTGCAGCGATTTCGTGCCAGAATCTCTTCAATTCGATGTACTTTTCCGACTCGCAATGCGGGTTCGAATCATGCGGGCGCGGTTGGGCACGCCTCGGGCGCAGGCGCTTTCGGCCCGCACCCGACAAGCAAGCCTTACTCTCCGAGCAAGTCCACCACAGTGAAGTCGGCCTTCGCGCTCTCGATGATCTCGCGGTTGCCGAACACGCAGGCAATGTTCTTGCTCGCCGCCTGGCTCACGGCGTCTCCGAGCGCCCGCACCTCCTCGATGGTCGCATTTGCTACCTGCGAACGCGTGACCAGGCGTTCTGCCGGGTCAATGTGCGCGAACACGTAGCCGTCCTGGCGCCGCGCGAGCTCGCGGGGCTTCAATGGCGCGTCGAGGCCCGCGACGGTCGAGACGATGTAGCCGTCCATCTCCGGTTCGCTCGGGCTGAAATCGGAAAGCCACGCGCCTGCCGCGCGGAAGCGCTCGAGGGTCTCGTCGACATGCGGGTCGCGATACGAGTAGAAGCGCAGGTTGCCCGTGCGGGTGGGCGAGAACCCTGCTCCGTAGGCGCCGCCCTTCACGCGCACCTCGTTCCACAAAAAGTCGTAGGATAGCGCCCTCGATGCCACAAGCCAGGCGCCCGAGTAGGGGACTCCGAGCAAGCGGCGGTCAAAGCCGAGCGCGGTGTAGGTCACGTCCGTCGGCACAACGAATGCTTCGCCGTTCGCGGGCACGTGCGGCTCGGGCACGATAAGGCGCGCCGTGCAGCTCGGCTCGCCGGTGCGACCCGTGGCCATTCCCGCGCCCATCACGCGGTTAAAATCGTCGTCCTTGCCCGTGAAACCGATCGTGCAGTTGTCGTCGGTGAAGATGCGGCGTGCCACTTCGGCAAGCTTCGTGGCGAGAGTTTCCTTCTCATTGTCGAACGTGGCGAGCGTGCGTTTCAGGAACCGATAGAAACCCACTCCGTCGATCTGCTCGCGCACGACGGCGGCGGGCAGGTAGTAGGACGCGACGTGCGCCATCGCCGCAGTGTGCCCGGCGTTCGCGAAATTCTGCTCCATGCTGACGCGCTTCTGCACGAGGATGTCGCGGATCTTGCCGAAGTCGTCGTAAAGCGTCTCTTCGAGGATCTCGCTCGGTAGCGTCGCCGCCCACTCGGCGTTCTCGGTGAGCGTCGAGCACGACACGGTCAGCTTCGGGGAAAGCGCGCTGCGGTCGTCTTCCCGCTCGTGCACCTCGGTGTAGAAGGCGAGGTTGCCGAGCTTCGCCTGTGTGAGCGTGTCGATCTCCGTCGCGGTGTGCTTGCTCGTCGCAAGCTTGCCGAGCACCATGGCGAGAAGCTTCGCGTAGGGCAGCTCCTCGAAGGTGAGGCGCTCCAGGCCGTAGTAGCGATACGCGTACACGATGCCGCGCGTCGCCACATCGTGCCTGATTACGGGAATCTCTCCCGATTCGTCGAGGCGGAAAGCGGGCTCTGCGGGCGCTTGCTCGATGTCGCTTGCGCGCATGCGGGGAAGGGTCGCGAGCGCTTCGGGCGAGTCGGGCTCCTCCTGTGCACGGCGAAGGGCGGCGACGTCGGCTTCGATCGCGGCGATCCGCTCGTCGTCGAGCTCGCGTTCCATCTGGGCCAAGCGGGCGGCCGCGGCATCGTCGTCATCGGGGGCCTTGTCAACAGGCACGACCTCCGCGTCGGCCACGTGGTCGTTCTCCAGGAACACCTCGCGAATCAGTTGCTCGAAGTAGCCCTCGTCGAGCTTCTTGCGCAGGCTTTCGAACGCATCCTCGTAGCGCAGATAATCGAGCGCGGCATCGTCGTCGTAGAGCCAGCCGGCCATGCACGAGCACGCGAGCGCCACGCCGTCGGCGATCCCGAAGTTCTGCTCGCGCATCACGAACTCGGCATGCGAGAGAGCAGCCGCCACCACGTCGTGGTCGAGCGCGCCGTCCGCAAGCTCCGTAAGCACACGAGAAAGCGCAGGTCGCAGGCGCTCGGCGGCTCCTTCCTCAAGGCCTTTTGCCTGCACGACGGCAAAAGGCTGCAACATAGCGTCGGCCATGTAGGCGACGATGTCGCAGGCGAGGTTCTCGTCGAGCAGCGCGCGCTTCGCAGGCGCTTCGTTCGAGCCGAAGATCGCGTCGAGCAGGATGTCCATTGCGATCATGCGCTCTCTGTCGGCGGCGGTTCCCGCCACGAAGCCGACCGCGCAGCAGGCGTTCTCGGGCGCCGTCTTCATGGGCGTCTTGTTCCCGAACGACATGACGGGCGCCTGCAGCTCAAGCGGGTTCGGCGCACCATCGGCGCCTGCCTCGGCGGCATCGAGCGCGAGATAGCGCTCGTCGAGGAAAGCGAGGAAGCGCTCGGGATCCATGTTCCCGTAGAGCACGATCTTCGCGTTGGCCAGGTTGTAGTGGCGGCGGTGGGTGTCGAGGAACTCCTCGTAGGAAAGCGTCGGGATGGCGGAGGGCTTGCCGCCCGACTCGAAGCGGTACGCCGTGTCGGGGAACAGCGCCGCCGAAAGCTCGTCGTAGAGAATCGACTCGGGGTCGGAGAGCGCGCCTTTCATCTCGTTGTACACCACGCCGTTGTAAGCGAGCTTGCCCGCGCCCTCCTCGCCGGCGAGTTCCACATGCCAACCTTCCTGCTCGAAGATCGCGCGCTTGTGGAAGATGGCGGGGTGCAACACGGCGTCGAGATAGACGTCCATGAGGTTCAAAAGGTCCTGCTCGTTGGTGCTCGCCACGGGGTAGACCGTTTTGTCGGGGTAGGTCATGGCGTTCAAGAACGTCTGCATCGAGCTTTTGAGCAGGTTCACGAAGGGTTCTTTCACGGGGAACTTGTCCGAGCCGCAAAGCACCGAGTGCTCGAGGATATGGAAGACGCCCGTGTCGTTTGCGGGCGGCGTTTTGAAGGCGATCGAGAACGCCTTGTTCGCGTCGTCGTTTTGCAGGTAGAGCAGCTGCGCGCCTGAGGTGTTGTGGTCGAGCACGTAGGCCCGCCCGT
>USJN01000177.1 GCA_900554945.1 uncultured Coriobacteriaceae bacterium
GAAGCCTTCTCGCATATCCTGCGCAACGGCTCAGGCTCGATTCGCCTGAAAGTCGACGACGTGTTCGGCGATACGCTCACCGACGCCGAGAAGCGCGCGCTCGCCACGCTTATCTATTACCCGCGCGAGAAAGCGAAGCTTGCCCTATCGCAGGTGGAAGACGAGTACGCATGGTACGCCGTCACGGTGCCGCGCCTCGTCGCGGTCTGCAAGCGTGCCGCGCGCAAGTACACGCACTCCAAAATCCGCCGCGCCGTGCCAAGCGAGTTCGCCTACATCGTCGAGGAGCTTTTGACCGAGGATCGCCACGGTGTCGACAAGGAAGCCTACTACAGCGCCATCATCGATGCGGCGGTGCGCACGGGCCGCGGCATCGCGCTCATCGAGGCGCTCTCGACCATGATCCAGCGCCTCGCGGTAGACCAGCTGCACATCATCGGTGACATTTACGACCGCGGCCCTGCGCCGCACACTATCATGGACACGCTCATGGCGTACCATTCCGTGGACATCCAATGGGGAAACCATGACATCGTGTGGATGGGCGCTTCGCTCGGGCAGCGTGGCTGCATCGCGCATGTGGTGCGCAACTGCGCCCGCTACGGCAACCTCTCCATCTTGGAAGACGCCTACGGCATCAACATTCTGCCGCTTGCGACGTTCGCGCTCGACGCCTACGCCGACGACCCATGCGTCGGGTTCGCGCTCAAGGGCAACCCCGACCTTCCCCCCTCCGAGCTCGAGATGAACGTGAAGATTCAAAAGGCGATGGCGATCATCCAGTTCAAGGTAGAAGGCCAGCTCATCGACGAGAACCCGGCTTTCGGCCTCGACGACCGCAAGCTTTTGGACAAGATCGACTACGCGCGTGGCACGGTGATGCTCGACGGCACCGAATACGAGCTCACCGACAAGGTGTTCCCGACCATCGACCCGAAGGACCCCTACGCCCTCACGCCCGCCGAGCAAGACGTGATGGTGCGACTCGTCTCCGCCTTCACCGGATGCGAGAAGCTCCGTCGCCATATGCAGTTCTTCCTGGAGGCGGGAAGCCTGTACAAGGTTCACAACGGCAATCTGCTTTTCCACGCCTGCGTGCCGCTCAATGCCGACGGCTCTCTCAAAGAAGTCGACGTCTACGGCAAGACGTACAAGGGCCGTGCGCTCTACGACGTGATGGAGCGCCACGTGCGCGCTGCGTTCTTCAGCCGTGACGAGGAAGAGCGCCGCCGCGGGCGCGACATGCTGTGGTATCTGTGGCTCGGGCAGGGCAGCCCGTTGTTCGCGAAAAGCAAGATGGCCACCTTCGAGCTTTATCTTATCGCTGACAAGGCCGCCCGCAAGGAAGTGAAGAACCCCTTCTACACCTTGATCGACGACGAGGCCGTGGTCTCGAACATCTTCCGCGATTTCGGGCTTGACCCTGAAACCTCACACATCATCTGCGGACATGTGCCCGTGAAGGTGAAGGACGGCGAAGACCCTGTGAAATGCGGCGGCAAGGTCATCATGATCGACGGCGGGTTCTCGAAGGCCTACCAGCCGACCACGGGAATCGCCGGCTATACGCTCATCTCTAACTCTTACGGGTTCATCCTGGCGGCGCACGAGCCTTTGGAATCGGCTCAGGCCGCGATAGAGAAGGAAATCGATATCCACTCGTCCCGACATATGGTGGAGCAGGTGAAGAAGCGCACGCTCATGGGGGACACCGACGAGGGACAGCAGATGAAACGCGAGATTGCAGATCTTGAGCGGCTGCTCAAGGCGTATCGCACGGGAGAGATACCAAGGCAAGAGCAAAAAGGTGAATGAAACCGCTATGAGCCATATAGCTGAAAGCTACCTCGACAACGCGGCGACCACGCCTACGCGTTCCGAGGTCATCGAGCGCATGAACGAGGTGATGCGCGACGCATGGGGAAACCCCTCGTCGGTTCATGCCGTGGGAATGCGCGCGAAGGAAGTCCTCGAAGAGAGTCGTGCTACCATTGCCGGCGCGCTCGGGGTCGAGCCTGGCGAGGTGTACTTTACTTCGGGGGCTACCGAATCGAACAACCTTGCCGTCCGTGGCGTGTGCTCGGCGCGATGCGACAACCCTGCCAAGATCATCACCTCGACGCTTGAGCATGCGTCGGTCACGCGAAGCGTGCGCGGTATGCGCCGCGAAATGAATTGGCCAGTTACCTACATCGATGCTATCGATGGCAAGCTCGACCTGGGGCAACTGCGCGATGCGCTCACGGAAAGCCCCACATCGCTCATCACTATCATGAACGTGCAGAACGAAGTGGGCTATATCTTCCCCTCGGCGGAGATCGGCCGCATGCGCGACGAGCTCGCCCCCGATGCGCTCTACCACGTCGATGCCACCCAAGCGTTCGGCAAGCTCTCCCCGAAACCGCGCGAGTGGCACGCCGAGCTGGCGTCTGTCGCCTCGCACAAGATCGGCGGGCCGCGCGGTATCGGCGCGCTGTACGTGCGTGACGGTGTGAAGATGCACACAAATGCATTCGGCGGCGGGCAGGAGCGCGGGCTTCGCTCGGGCACAGAGCCGGTGTTCCTTGCTGCCGGTTTCGCGCGTGCCGTCGAGTTGGCGCAGGCCGAGCATGAGGAAACCCTCGCGCATGTGCGCGCACTGAGCGCGCAGATCCGCGCTGAGCTCGCGCGCCTTGTCCCCGATGCCATCGTGAACTCGCCCGAGAACGCGTCGCCCTTCATCGTGAGCGTGAGCGTGCCCGGGCTGCGCAACGCGAAGTCGGTCGCGTACCTGAGCGATCGCGGCGTCTATGTGTCGCGTGCATCGGCGTGCGAGTCGAACCACGAGCATGTGGCGGCGGGCACGTGGCGCAAGAAACACCCGCTATCGCTCCAAGCGGCGGGCATCCCGCTCTCGCAGGGCAACACGACGCTGCGCGTGAGCTTCTCAGGCGCGACGACGCCTGACGACGTCGATCGCTTCGTTGCGACGCTTGCGGAATGCAATGCGGAGCTTGGGAGCCGTAAATAACAGGCGACCCCCTTTGCGTTCGGCGAAAGGCAGACTGCCGTACTTGACGGAAGGCGTGCGGGACTTTTTGCTATAGTATCTCGCAATACGTTCCCGTGTTTCCATTTCGACCGATAGGGGAGGGCATGAAGAAGTTCCTGGGAGAGTTCAAAGACTTCATCAACCGCGGCTGCATCTTCGAAAGGGAAGGTGTAGCCGCGCTCGTTTTGCCTCGGTTTACAGGTCGAGCTTTTCGATGACGCTCTTGAGCACCTCGGCGGATGCGCGCAGGCGGGCCTGCTCGTCATCGGAGAAAGGCGCGGGAACCTTGTATTCGATACCTTCGGCTCCAACAACGGCGGGCATCGAAAGCGCGATGTCGGAAATGCCGTATTCTCCTTCCATCAGGTTCGATACGGGAAGAATGGGCTTCTCGTCGCGCACGATGGCCTCACAGATGCGCTTCACGGACATGGCGATGCCGTAATAGGTGGCGTGCTTCTTCTCGATGATCTCGTACGCCGAGTTTTTCACGTCGTTCTCGATTTTTGCCATGGTCTCGGCGCTGTGCTCGCGCCCGCGCAGGCGGCTGAACACGTCGATTGGGATGCCCGAGACGTTTGCCAGGCTCCAGATGGCGATTTCGGAATCCCCGTGCTCGCCGACGATGCGCGCGTGGACGTTGCGCGGGTCGACACCGAGATGCTCGCCGAGCACGTACTTGAAGCGTGCGGTGTCGAGCACCGTGCCCGACCCGATGACGCGGTTCGCGGGCAGCCCCGAGAGTTTGAGCGCCACGTAGGTGAGGATATCGACCGGGTTCGACACGACGAGCAGAATGCCGTCGAACCCGCTATGTGTGATTTGCGGCACGATCGACTTGAAGATGCTCACGTTCTTGCTTACCAGGTCGAGACGCGTCTCGCCGGGCTTTTGGTTTGCGCCCGCTGTGATGATCACGATGCCGGCGTCGGCGATGTCGGCATAGTCGCCCGCGTAGATGTTAGCCGGCGATGCGAGCGGCATGCCGTGCGCGATGTCGAGCGCCTCGCCCTCGGCGCGGTCGCGGTCGACATCGATTAGTACCATCTCAGAGAACAGCCCGCTTTGCATCAGCGCGAACGCGGATGCGGATCCTACGAACCCGCATCCCACGATGCCAACTTTACGGAAATTGACGGGGCGTGTACCCGTTTCGATGCCGTTTGCCATGAGCCGTTCTCCTTCGTTGATTTTCGTTTTGCTATTGTGCCACAAAA
>USJN01000178.1 GCA_900554945.1 uncultured Coriobacteriaceae bacterium
GAGGAGTCCGCATGGCGTTTATCGAGTTCCGCGATGTCCGCAAAATCTATCAGATGGGCGAAGTTGAGGTCGCCGCCGTCGACGGTATGTCGTTCACCGTCGAGAAAGGCGAGTTCGTCGTCGTAGTTGGTCCATCGGGCTCGGGTAAGACCACGCTTCTGAACATGCTCGGCGGCATGGATTCCTGCACGTCGGGCACGATTATGCTCGACGGGCGCGAGGTGAGCGCGTTCGACGAGAAGGAACTTACGTATTACCGCCGTTACGACATCGGCTTCGTGTTCCAGTTTTACAACCTCGTGCAGAACCTGACGGCTCTCGAGAACGTTGAGCTCGCAAGCCAGATTTGCACTGATCCCCTTGATGCCGCCGAGGTGCTCGCCGAAGTGGGCCTTTCTCATCGCATCGACAATTTTCCCTCGCAGCTCTCGGGCGGCGAGCAGCAGCGCGTCGCGATCGCCCGTGCGCTTGCGAAGAACCCGAAGGTGCTTTTGGCCGACGAGCCCACAGGTGCCCTCGACTACAAGACGGGCAAAGCTATCCTCAAGCTTTTGCAGGACACGTGCGCGAACACGGGCAAGACTGTTGTGCTCATCACGCACAATTCCGCGTTCACCGATATCGCCGACCGCGTGATCCATATTCGCGAGGGCAAGGTTGCCGCTGTGGAGAAGAACGCTCACCCCGCCTCCGCTGAAACGATTGAGTGGTAGCTGATGGCAGGGGCATTCCGCAAAGAAGTAGTGCGATCGATCACCCATTCGCTTGGGCGCTTCCTCGCTATTGCCATCATCGCGGCGCTCGGGTGCGGCTTCTATGCGGGCTTGCGCCTCACCGGCCCCGATATGCGTCTTGCGGGCGATACATACTACGACGCGACCAACCTGTGCGATCTGCGCGTCGTCTCGTCGCTCGGGTTCACCGATGATCAGATCGATG
Organism: uncultured Coriobacteriaceae bacterium; assembly: GCA_900554945.1. Classification (GTDB taxonomy): domain Bacteria; phylum Actinomycetota; class Coriobacteriia; order Coriobacteriales; family Eggerthellaceae; genus Ellagibacter. The sequence goes on from USJN01000178.1 coordinate 940, forward strand.
AGATTTCCCAGGTAGAAGGCGTGAGCGGCGTCATGCCTGCTTACGAGTCCGACGTCATCGCACAGATTGACGGCGTGCAGTACACAACGCGTATCCATTCCCTCAATGTTGATAAGGCTCGGGCGAGCGAATGCGACGATGGGTTGAATGTCGAATCTGAGGATCCGAACTATATCAACCGACCCATCCTGGTCGAAGGGTCGTGGCCCGAATCGAATGACGAGTGCCTTTTGTCCGCTGATACGGTTTGGTCGACCGAGGTGAGCGTCGGCGATAAGGTCCTGCTTGCGGAGGGGACCTCCGACCTCGACGATACCTTCGCCGTCCACGAGTACACCGTCTCAGGGTTCGTTCGCTCTTCGTATTACACGTGCTCGACGTCGGTGGGGTCAACGTCTCTCGGGTCGGGGCAGCTCGCAACTTTCGCTTATGTTCCCGAAGGCGCTTTTGCGGAGGATTTTCCCTATACCGAGGCGTTCGTTACCGTCGCTGGTGCTCGTGAGGCGCAGTGGGCGACCGACGATTACCAATCGCTCGTCGATGCGACGGCATCGCGCATCAATGGCATTTCTGATGATCTTTTGGCCTCGCGCCTCGACGGTATTCGGGCCGATGCGCAGGCGGAACTTGACGAGAGCCGTGCCGACTTCGAGGCCGAGCGAGCCGATGCGCTCCAGAAGCTCGACGATGCGCAGGCGGAACTTGACGATGCGCAGGCGGAACTTGACGACGCGGCCGCGAAGCTCGCGAGCTCGCAGGCGACACTCGACTCGAGCGCTCGCGATCTTGCGAGCGGACAGGCGCAGGTCGATAGCGGGCGGGCGGAACTTGAAGCCCAGCGCGCGGCTGCCGAGGAGCAGTTTGCGGCTGCCGAGGCCCAGCTCGACGCCGCCCAGGCAAGCTATGATGCCGCGATGGCTCAGCGTGCCCAGCTTGCTGAGCAGCTTGCTCAAGCGCAGGCGGCGGGCGCACACGACATAGCGGCGCAGCTCGAGGCGGCCATCGCGCAAATCGACGCGCAGACCGCGGGCGTTCCCGAGCAGATTGCGCAGGGGCGTGCCCAGCTTGCTGAACAGCGCTCTCAGGCGCAGGCGAGTATGGACGCCGCTGAGGGCGAGCTTGCAAGCTCGCAGGCGGCTATCGACAGCGGTCGCGCCCAGCTGGAATCGGGACGTCGGCAGCTTGCGTCGGGACGCTCCGAATACGAGGACGGCCTCGCGCAATACGAAGAGGGCGCAAACGAGCTGTCCACCCAGCGCGCGGATGCCGAGGAGCAGTTCGCCGACGCCGAGGCGAAACTCGCCGATGCCCAGGCCGACGTAGATGCGATTGCGGATACCGAGGGCGAGGTGTACGTGCTTGACCTCACGAAGAATATCGGCGCCGAGAGCTTCAAGTTGGATGCGGGTCGCATTGATCAGATTGCGCAGGTCTTCCCGTTTTTGTTCTTCCTCGTGGCAGCGCTTGTCTCGCTTACCACCATGACGCGCATGGTCGAGGAGGAGCGCGTGCTTATCGGCACGTTCAAGGCGCTTGGCTACAGCAAGGCGCGCATCACCTCGAAGTACCTCATCTACGCCATCGTGGCGAGCGGAGTCGGCGCGATCATCGGTATCGTCGCGCTCTCGAAGTTCTTGCCCTGGTTCATCATGGGGGCCTACGCGATCATCTACGCCGTTCCGTGTCGCCCCTGCCCGATCGACCCCGCCATGACCGCCGCCGCCGCGGGGCTCGGCGTGGGAATCACCGTAATTGCGACTTGGTTCGCTGCCGCCTCGACTCTGCGTGAGCGACCGGCGTTCCTCATGCTTCCGCGCGCGCCCAAGGCGGGCAAGCGCATTCTGCTCGAGCGTATCCGCCCCGTGTGGCGTCGCCTGTCGTTCTCCTGGAAGGTCACCTCGCGCAACCTCTTCCGCTACAAGCGTCGCTTTATCATGGCAATCGTGGGCATCGCTGGCTGCACGGCGCTCCTGCTCACAGGCCTGGGGCTGCAGAACGCCATCAACGACATCATCGACAAGCAGTACGGCGAGCTCTATCACTACAACACTATTGTCCGCATGGCCTCCGATTCTACGGATGATGAGAAAAGCCAGGTAGAGCAACGGGTTGAAGAAGATGCATCGGGAGAATACGCCTGGCTTGCCACCGCGAACAAGCAAGCGCAGTCGATCTCGGACGACGAGGGTGCCGATGTGAGCCAGCACCGCGTCGATATCGTCGTTCCCGAGCATCCTGACACGTTCTCCGATTTCAACACCTTGCGCACGCGTGAGGGGCACGAGGAGCTTGCGCTCTCCGACGACGGCGTGCTCGTGAGCGAGAAGCTTGCGATGGAGCTCTCCCTTGAGGTGGGCAGCACGTTTTCCATCTTCGACGAGGACGCCGTAGGCGACGTGACGGGCGACGGGCGCGAGGTCACCGTGGCGGGCATCATGGAGAACTACGTCGGGCACTACGTCTACTTCACGCCGACACTCTACGAGCAGGTGATGGGTGAGGAACCCGTTTTCACCACGCTCTACGCGAACGAGGTGGAAGACGAAGGCGCGCGCGAGGTGCTCTCCGACGAGCTTCTGGCAACCGACGGCGTGAAGACGGTCACCTACAACGACGAGACTATCGATAGTTACCGAACCATGCTCAAGAGTGTCGACAGCGTGGTCGTGGTCCTTGTGATCGCAGCGGCCCTGCTCGCGTTCGTCGTGCTCTACAACTTGACGAACATCAACATCACCGAGCGTGTCCGCGAGATCGCTACGCTGAAGGTGCTCGGCTTCACCCCGCGCGAGGTCGATGCCTACATCTACCGCGAAACACTTTTGCTTGCCGTAATCGGTGCACTCGTAGGCCTTTTGCTCGGCATCGTGATGGAGGGCTTCGTCGTGGTGACGGCTGAGGTGGATCAGGTCATGTTCGGTCGCGACATTCATGCTGCAAGCTTTATCATTGCGTTCCTGCTAACCATGGTGTTCTCGGTAATCGTGACGCTTGCCATGCGCCCGAAGCTGCGCCGGATCGATATGGTCGAAAGCCTGAAATCAAACGAATAGGCGCCTACTTGTACCTGCGAATTGTCGAAGATGAGGGGACAATCCGCTCCTTTCATACGTCTTGCAGGATGCGCATCGCGCAAGTTGCGCTACAATTTCTACAAATGAGTTTGAGTTTTCTCATTCGAAAGGGGAACTAGTTCAATGAAGGTTACTCAGCGAAAGCTCGATGACGGC
>USJN01000179.1 GCA_900554945.1 uncultured Coriobacteriaceae bacterium
GTGGAGGGGTCGCGATTTTGGGCGGCGTCGTCTCGCGAGCACCTATAATGAGCGCATCGAGAAAACGTCTTGAAGGAGGCCGTTATGGGCAACAAACTCGGAGTTTTTCTGGCAGGCGGTCTTGTCGGTGCAGTCGCGGCGCTTCTGTGCGCACCGCGCACGGGCAGCGAGACTCGCAACATGGTTGCTGAGAAGGCGAATGCCGTGTGGGGCGAAGCTCAGGAACTGGGTGCCCAAACCGCCTCCACCGCACAGCAGGTTGTGGAAGAAGTCGCAGGTCCTGAGGCTGCTACGCGCACTCAGTCGTTCGCGCAGGACGCCGTCGCCAAGGGTCAGAACGTCGTTTCCGCCGTCGCCTCGAAGGGACAGGAAATCTACGGCGCAGCCGCTTCCCGCGTGCAGGAGGCGAAAAGCGGTGTGAAGCCTGCTCCCGATGGCACCGATGACCTCCGCGAGAAGATCGAGGCCGCCCGTGCCCGCATCGCCGCGCAAGTCGCCAAGAACGCTGAGGAGTCTGCGGCTGCGGCCTCCGAAGAGATTCCGGTCGAGGTCGCTCAGGAAGAAGCGCCGGCTGCGGGTGCTTCCGAAGGCGAACAGGCGTAACCAACAGCAGGACGACGCGCTCGCACCAAGAGCGCATGTGAAAGGGGCGCAATGCTCGTGTGCGGTTTCCACTGCATACAGCGCGCCCCTCTGATTTTCCGGGGACGAAATGGCAAGCAATCTCATCACAACCAAGGAGCTTTACAACGTTCGCGTCATGGGCGGGAAGAACGCGACGAAGCGCATCGGCAAAGTGCGCGCGTTCGTTTACCATCCCAAGGAGCGCCGGTGCGTCGGCATCATGGTCAAGCGCCCCGACTTGCTCTGGATGTTCCACCGCAAGGACCTGTTCGTCTCGCTTGACGGCTTCGAGTTTGAGGACGGGCGCGTCGTTTTGCCCGACGACTCGAAAACGCGTGACAAGGCGGCTTGCAAGGCGATCGACGTGCGTTTGGACGACTGCGTCATCTGGGGCGGAATGCCTGTAGTCACCGAGTCGGGTGCGACGCTTGGCACCGTTGGCGTGGTGACGTTTAGCCTGGTGACAGGCAAGGTCGAGTCTTTCTTAGTCGATACGGGGGCGACGGCAAACGCGCTTTTGGGCACGCGCTCGGTCCCAGGCGATCTCGTGCTGGGATTTCGCCGCGGCATCGGTTGCGCGCTTGCGGGGGAATACGAGGGATCGGACGAGAACCCCGTCCTCGGTGCCATTCTGGTGAAGGATGAGGCGGCCGAAATCGCGGTCGAAGGGGGCGCTGCCGAGAAGGCGGGTGCCGCCACCGCTGTCGCCATGGACAAAGCGTATACCGCGGTTGATAAGGTAAAACCCAAGGTCAACGAAGCTGCGCACGCTGCTGGCGACGCGGTGAACAAGGGAGCTTATGCGACCGGCAAGCAAATCGGCAAGGCGACGGGCATGTTCTCCGAGTTTAAAGAGGAATACGACAAGGCGCGCGGCCCCAAGCCCGAGAAGAACAGCACAACCGATGAGGAAGCCCTTGCCGTTGACGACGTTGAAGAGGACGCAACCGAGGTCGTCCCCGATGAGGTCCCGAAGAAGAAGCCGGCGAAGAAGGCCTCTCAGGATTCGGCGTCAGAGGGAATCGGGCGTGCAGTTGGCAGCCAGCTCAAGGCTGCCGGTGGCATGTTCTCGGCGTTCAAGGAAGAGTTCGACAAGGCTCGTCGTGACGACTAGGTGAGACGCGTGCAAAGCAATGCAGAAAGCGATTCTGAAGTGAGCAATGGAAGCATCAGCCTGAAAAATCCGCAGGTGAAAGCCTCGTCGGGTGGAAAAGGAGCACAGGTGGAGACGCCGGCTCAGCCCGAGCGCGCAAGCGAGCACCGCGAGACGGTGAAAGAGCGTGCCCACGAACGTCGCGAGGCCGCGCGCGAGAAAGCGCAGGAGGTCACTACGGTTCGCGGTCGCGAGATGACGCGCGGCGATATCTTCAAGTTTGGCGGGGTTATCGCGTTTTTCGCATTGATGGTCATCGTTGTCATCCTGATTTGGCCTTACATCCATGAGGTGTTCGAGCCGGGCGGGCTCGGCCGCGTGATCGACGACGTGCGCAACGCGGGCCCCCTAGGGTTTCTCATCCTTTTGGCTATGCAGTTCATGCAGATCGTCGTGGCGTTCATTCCCGGTGAGGTCGTTCAGATGGCAGCGGGCATGATGTACGGCCCCTGGCTCGGCGCCGCGGTCATCTTGCTCGGATGCATCATCTCGAGCGCGTTCGTGTTCGCGGTTGTTCATCGTCTGGGCGCGCCGTTCGTGCGGGATATGGTTCCCACGAAATACCTCGACAAATTCAACGCTTTCGAGGAAAGCGGCAAACTGTCCATCGTGGTGTTCATCTTGTTCTTGATTCCCGCGATGCCCAAAGACACGTTCACGTACCTGGTCCCGCTCACGAATATGCGCATGCGCGATTTCCTCGTTCTGTCGAATGTTGGCCGCATTCCGGGCATCGTCATCTCGACCTATGCGGCAAACGGCCTGGTGGACGGTAATATCACGCAAAGCATCATCATCTTTGCAGTCGTTGCGGTCATCGCAATCGTTGCGATTGTCTTCCGCGACAAGATCATGAACCTCTTCCATCACGATAAAGACGAAAACGACCGATAACGTCGGTGTGGGCGGCAAGTGCGTGACGCCCGTGGACGCCGGTATTCCGCGAGGTGTCGGCTCGGTAACGGACGCGTAACGCAATCGCGGGTTGCGCCCACCTGCGGCTATCATGAGTTCGAGGACGCAGGTCGAAAGGTTTTCCCATGAGCGATTCCAACAACACGAACGATGAGATTGCCGCCGCCGAAGCGGCGTTGAAAGAAGCGCAGGAGCGCCTTCGCGTGGCGCGCGAGAAGCAGGCTCAAGGCGGCCAGCCCGAGGGATCAAGCGAAATCGGCGGGGCGGACCAGCCAGGCGGGGCAGGCCGGTCGAATCAGCAGGGCCACGATGCCTGGAGCCAGGCCTACCAGCAAGGCCACGACGCATGGAGCCAGTCCTCCCAACAGGCGAGCGACGTCTGGGGGCAAACCCACTGGCAAGCAAACGGTCAAGCCTACCAGCAGTCGCAAGGTCCCTGGCAGGCGAACCAGGCGTACTCCCAGCCCTATGGCCAGCCGTACCAGCAGCCCTACGCGCAGGCTGCCCCAAACACGAAAGACCATGTGGCGGCGGGGCTTTTGGCTATCTTCCTCGGCAGTCTCGGCATCCACAAGTTCTATCTGGGCTACAACACGCCGGGCTTCATCATGCTCGCCGTCACTATCGTGGGCAGCATTTTCTCTTTGGGGCTCGCGGGTCTTGCCATGGTGGTCATCTCCATCGTCGAAGGCGTGCTGTACCTCTCCAAATCGCAGACGGAATTCGAGCAAATCTACGTCTTCAATAAGAAGGAATGGTTCTAACGGCAGGCACCGGCTGCTTTCGCCTGCGTCGCATATCGCTTGCCGACGCGTGCGGTGCGCAGGCCTCCCTTTTGCTAGAATATCTTCCGTGCGTCGCCTGACGAATTGCCGATGTTTCGGCCGCGGCGCCTTATATCGCATCCTAAAAGGAGGATCAACATGCCGAAAATCACCCGTGATCAGGTTCGTGTTCCCGCAGACGTCATGCCCGAGTCCCGCGAGGAATACATCGACAACTACCTGAAGGCCACGCGTGGAACCGGTCGACTCATGCTCTTCGCATGCGACCAGAAGATCGAGCATTTGAACAAGGACTTCTACGGCGAGGGCATCGACCTGGCCGACGCCGAGCCCGAGCATCTCTTTGAGATCGGCCGTCAGGGCGTGTGCGGTGTTTTGGCTGGTCAGCGTGGTCTTATCGCCCAGTATGCCGCCGATTACCCCGAAATCAACTACCTCGTGAAGATGAACTCCAAGACCAACTTGGTGAAGACTTCGCAGGACGATCCCTACTCGCCCCAGCTCTACGATTTGGACGCCATCCTCGCCATGCGCGAAGCGGGCGTGAACATCGTCGGCCTGGGCTACACCATCTACCTGGGCAGCGAGTACGAGTCCACCATGATGGCCGAGGCTGGCGAGCTCATCGCGCAGGCGCACGCGAACGGCTTGCTCGTTGTGCTGTGGATCTACCCGCGCGGCAAGG
>USJN01000180.1 GCA_900554945.1 uncultured Coriobacteriaceae bacterium
GGCCAGCCGCGCGAAGGGCTTCGGCCCCGAGGCGCGCCGCCGCATCATGCTCGGCAGCTACCTTCTGTCGGCCGGCGTCTACGACAAGTACTACTATCCGGCCCAGCAGGTGCGCACCCTCATCACGCGCGACTACGCGGCGGCCTTCGAGAAGGTGGATGTCATCCTGTCGCCGGTGGCGCCGACCACGGCGTTCAAGATCGGCGAGATCTGCGACCCCACCGAGATGTACCTCGCGGACATGTTCACCATCTCCATCAACATCGCCGGCAACGGCGGCCTGTCGTTCCCCGTCGGCCTCGGCGCCGACACGGGCCTTCCGGTGGGCGTGCAGATCATCGCGCCTCCCTTCAAGGACAAGAACATGTTCCGGGCGGCGGCGGCCTTGGAGCAGCACTACGGCCCGGCGCCCGTTGCCCCCGATTTCGCCGACGGAAAGGTGGGTGCGTAAATGAAGACGCTCGAAGAGGTGTTCGAGACCTGGGAGGCCGTCATCGGCCTGGAGATTCACGCGGAGCTGACCACGCTGGAGACGAAGATGTTCTGCGGCTGCAAGCTGGAGTTCGGCGCGGCGCCCAATACGCACACCTGCCCGGTGTGCCTGGGACTCCCCGGCGCGCTTCCCGTGCCCAACCGCGCGGCCATCGAGTCCATCGTGCTGGCGGGCCTGGCCACCAACTGCGACATCGAGAAGCACTCGATGTTCTACCGCAAGAACTACATGTACCCCGACATGGCCAAGAACTTCCAGACCACGCAGGGCCCCGTGGCGTTCTGCATGCGCGGTCATCTCGACCTCGACGTCGACGGCCCGGCGGCGAAGGAGCGCACCGACATCGCGGGCCTTGGCGCAGGCGACACTTACGAGAACGTCACCGTGACCGACACCGGCTACACGGCGCACGTGGGCATCACGCGCATCCATATGGAGGAAGACGCGGGCAAGATGATCCACATCGGCGGCGATGAGGGCCGTATCGCGGGCGCAACGCATTCCCTTGTCGACTACAACCGCGCGGGCACGCCGCTCATCGAGCTCGTCACCGAGCCCGACCTGCGCACGCCCGAGGAAGCGCGCCTGTTCATGCAGAAGCTGCGCCAGATCTTCCTCGCCATCGGCATCTCCGACTGCTCGATGGAGGAAGGCTCCATGCGCTGCGACGGCAACGTCAGCCTGCGCCGCCGCGGGTCGACCAAGCTCGGCGTGAAGACCGAGCTCAAGAACATGAACTCCTTCAAAAACCTCCACGACGGCTTGGCCTACGAAATCTGCCGTCAGGCGGAGGTGCTCGAAGAGGGCGGGCAAATCTACCAGGAAACGCGCCACTGGGACCCCACGATGAAGCACACCATTGTCATGCGCGTGAAGGAGACCGCCGACGACTACCGCCTGTTCCCCGAGCCCGACCTGGCGCCTTACGACCTCACCGACGAGTTTATCGAGGGCGTCCGCGCCAAGCTGCCCGAACTTCCCGATCAGAAGGCAGCACGCTTCGCCGAGCAGTTCGGCCTGTCGGCATACGACGCCCGTCAGCTGGTGGAAGGCGAGCAGACTGCCAGTTTCTTCGAGAAGTGCATGGAAGCCGCCGGCGCAAACGCGAAGAAGCTCGCCAAGCCCGTCGCAAACCTGGTCATCAACGACATCGCTGGCTGGCAGAATGCGAACGAGGACGCCAACCTCGCCGACAGCCCGCTTTCTCCTGCGCGCGCCGTCGAACTCGTCGGGCTGCTCGCCGAGGACGCCATCTCCTCCAAGCAGGCCAAGGAGGTCTTCGCCGCCGTCATGGACGAGGACAAAGACCCTGCTGCCATCGTGGAGGAGCGCGGCATGAAGCAGGTATCGGACACGGGCGCGATCGAGGCCGTCGTCGATGCGGTCATCGCCGCGAACCCCGACGAAGTGGCGCGCTACAAGGACGGAAATACCAAGGTCATCGGGTTCTTCGTCGGCCAGTGCATGAAGCAGATGCGCGGCCAGGGCAACCCCAAGGTCATCAACCAGCTTCTCGCGAAGAAGCTCGCCGAATAGGGCCCGGCGCACAGGGTCTTCCAACGTAACACACCGAACGCCGCGCCCGGGGGCTTTCCTCGGGCGCGGCGCGTACAAGAAGGAGCAGAAGTGAACGCGCGCGATATGCATGCCGAAATGGCGCGATGGATCGAAAACGTGACGGAGCCCGACCTTGCCGCCGAGCTCTCTCGCATGAAGGAAGCGGTCGAAACAGGGGATGAGTCCGCGTTCACCGACGCTTTCTTCCAGGACCTCTCCTTCGGCACGGCGGGCCTTCGCGGTACGCTCGGCGCCGGCACAAACCGCATGAACGTCTACACCGTGGGGCGAGCCACGCAAGGGTTCGCCGACTACCTGAACGCGCATTTCGAGAACCCGAGCGTCGCCATCGCGCGCGACAGCCGCAACAACGGCGAGCTCTTCGTGCGCACGGCAGCGGCGATCTTCGCGGCGAACGGCGTGCACGCATACGTGTATCCGCGCATTTCCCCTGTTCCCACGCTTTCGTGGGCGGTGCGCGACCTGGGCTGCTCGGGCGGCGTGTGCGTGACGGCGAGCCATAACCCCGCCGCCTACAACGGATACAAGGCCTATGGACCCGACGGCTGCCAGATAACGAGCGAGGCCGCGGCTGCTATCTCGGCTGCAATCGAGGGCACCGACCTTTTCTCGGGAGTGAAGTCCGTCGACTTCGACGCCGCGCTTTCGAAAGGCGACATCACCTGGATCGACGACGCGGTGCTCGAGCGCTACTATGACGCAGTCCTGTCGAAATCGGTAAGCAACCTAAGCGCCGACGAGGTCGCGAAGGCACCTCTGAAGCTCGTCTACACCCCACTCAACGGCACAGGACTCGTTCCCGTGACGACCGTGCTTGAGCGCGCAGGCGTCACTGACGTCACCGTCGTTCCCGAGCAGCGCGATCCCAACGGCAATTTCCCCACCTGCCCGTATCCCAACCCCGAGATCCGCGAGGCGATGCAGAAGGGCATCGAGCTTTGCGAGCGCGTGCATCCCGATTTGCTGCTTGCAACCGACCCCGACGCCGACCGTGTGGGCGTTGCCGTGAAGGACGGCGAGGACTACCTTCTGCTCACGGGCAACGAGATGGGCGTGCTTCTGCTCGATTACATCTGCCGCATGCGAGCCGAACGCGGTGAGAACCTTGCCGAGAAAGTGACCGTCACCACGATCGTGTCGAGCGCGATGGTCGATGCGCTCGCTGCAAAATATGGCTTTGAGCTGCGCCGTTGCCTGACCGGCTTCAAGTACATCGGCGATATCATCACCGAACTCGCGGACGCTGGGCAGGCCGACCGCTTCATCTTCGGCTTCGAGGAGAGCTACGGATACCTCTCGGGCGACCATGTGCGCGACAAGGACGCCGTGAACGCAAGCCTGCTCATCTGTCAGATGGCGCAGAGCTACAAGCTGCAGGGGAAAAACCTTGCGGACGCGATGCGCGACCTGTACGCCGAGCACGGGTACTGGCTCAACCGCACCGTGTCGGTGTCGTACCCCGGCGCCGAGGGGGCTGCCGCTATGGCAGCGATCATGGAGCGCTTGCGCGCGGAGGCGCCGAGCGAGGTTGCCGGCCTCGCCGTCGAGGGCGTCGTCGACTACGAGGATGCGGGGACGGGGCTTCCGCCCGCGAACGTCGTCGAGCTTCGCCTGGCGGGTGGCAACAAGGCCATTGTGCGCCCGAGCGGCACCGAGCCCAAGATCAAGCTCTATGTGTTCGCGAAAGACAACACGAAGGAAGGCGCCGAAGCGATGCTCGACAGCATCGAGACAGCGGGCAGAAAACTGCTTGCGTAAGGCCGCAGGGGGGAAGGCGCGACCGTAAGCTGTTCGCATAAGGCCGAAGCGGGGAAGGCGCAGAGCCGCAAATTGCTTCGCCGCGGCCCTATGCAGCGACAGGGAACAAGCTGCTCGTACGAGGCCGAAGACGACAAAACCGGGAAAAGCCGCACCTCTCTGACTTGGCCTTGTAGAGGTGCGCTCGTCGACATATCGGCGATGATTGAGCAAGCCCCGGCAAAACCCGCGCACATCGAGCAAAAAGTTCGGCGAGGCAACAGAAAGGGCTCCGACGATAACCACCGATCCACCGGAAATCGGCGTGCGACCGCTC
>USJN01000181.1 GCA_900554945.1 uncultured Coriobacteriaceae bacterium
GAAACCTTTGCGCCACTATACCAAACGGCTCGGGATACACTCCCGAGCCGTACACGAGCGAGCGATTTTCCATGCCGAGTACACCAAGCCGCACGTCGCGAGGGGGAAGCGTGCGGTCCCGAGCTGCGAGCAGGGCGGCGTACGCTCGGGGCTCCGGCGGCTCGCACGCCGCACGCTGGCCACATCCCGCAAGCGGCGCCCCGCCTTCTACTCTCCTGCCGCCGTGCCTTCGGGCATCTTCAAAAGCAGCACGAAGCCGACGATGAACAGCACCGCCACGGAAAGGACGCCGATCGAGCTCGAGCCCGTCACCTGGGTGAACACGCTCACGAGCAGAGTGCCCATGATGGTCGCGTACTTGCCGAAGATATCGAAGAAGCCGTAGTACTCGTTGGCGTGTTCCTTGGGGATGAGCTTGCCGAACTCGCTGCGCGAGAGCGCCTGGATGCCGCCTTGGAACAGGCCGACGCAGATCGCGAGCACCCAGAACTCGGCAGCGCTGCGCAGGAAGAACGCCGCGAACAGCGTGATCAAAAAGTACGCGAACACGGCGATGAGCAGCATCTTCTTCGTGCCGAAACGCCCCGCAAGGCGCCCGTAGGCGATCGCCGAGGGGAATGCCACGAACTGCGTGACCAGAAGCGCCAGCACAAGGTTCGTCGAGCTGATGCCCAAGTCGGTGCCGTAGCTCGTAGACATCGCGATGATTGTGTGCACGCCGTCGATGTAGAAGAAGAACGCCAGCATGAACATCATGAGCCTGCGGTCGTGGAAAATCTTCTTGCACGTTCCCACAAGGCCCGCAATCGTGTTCTTGAACAGATGCTCCTCGCGCGGCTTGTAGTGCGTCTGGTGCACGTCGCGCCAGATGGGAACGCTGAACGCGAGCCACCACACCGCCGTGATGACGAACGAGATCCGGATGCCGTCAAGCTGCCCGATCCCAAAGTTCTCGCCGAACAGCACGAGTACCAAACAGATGATGAACGGCACGCACGACCCGATGTATCCCCAGGCATACCCCTGCGACGACACCTCGTCGTAGCGCTCCTCGCTCGATGCAGCGTCCACGAGGAAGGCGTCGTAGAACACGAGCGACGCGTTCAACATGACCGACGACACCACGTAAATCACGAGGAACACCATCGCGTCGGAGGGAATGCCCATCACGGCGAGCGTCACCGCGCCCGTGCCGATGGTGCCGGCAAGGAACTTCTTCTTGTTGCCCTTCAGATCGGCGAGGCTGCCGAGGAACGGCATGAGCAACGCCAGCACAAGCGAGGCCACCGTCGAGGCGTATCCCCAGGCCACAACCGCAGAAGAATTCGGGTCGGCAATCGCTGAGAAATAGATGGGGATAAGCGTCGATGCAAGAAGCACGTAGGCGGAATTGCCCACGTCGTAGAGGACCCAGCTGCGCTCGGGTTTCGTCATATGGGTGCGCGACAACGCAACGCCTTTCACTCAAAGTTCGGAAAATCCCTGCTCACGCGTCATGGCGGCCTATGTAAAACGTACGCAAAGACGCATGGGAGACGTTAACAAGCCGCTCATCATTGTATATGATGCTTTACTTAGCGACAGTAAAATTCCCGTCAGGGGCTCAAAGGATGGAGTTCAGACTATGCCGGCAATCATCACGCACGACACGTTCGGGCAGGACGCCTACGCGCGTCATTTCTCCTCCATCGGCGGAACGAAGGACGAGGCCGAGGCATTCCTCTTGGGAAACCAAGGGCCCGACCCGCTGTTCTATTCCATCGCCAATCCCCTGCTCTCGTCGGTCCATCGACTTGGGAACATCATGCACAAGGAGAAGCCGAACGAGATGCTCGTCGCCTTCAAGCAGGCGATCGACGCACTCGATGAGGCGGACCGCTCCGTCGGGCGTGCCTACGCGCTTGGGTTCCTGGGCCACTACGTGCTCGATTCGACCATGCATCCGCTCGTGTACTTCCACGAGTTCCAGCTGTGCGATGCGGGCGAGCCGGGCCTTTCGCGCGCGGACGGCAGCGAGGTGCACGCTGTCATCGAGAGCGAGTACGACGAGATGGTGCTCACGGTGAAGCGCGGCGAAACGGTGGCGACGTTCAACCCGGCCGTGAACATCCTCAAGGGTTCCGATCGCATGCTGCGCATCGTTTCGCTTTTGTACGCGAACATGGCGTTCTCCGTGTTCGGCAAGATCATCCCGCGCAACGCGTTCGGCGACTCGGTGCGCTGCTTCCGCCTGGTGCAGCATCTCTTCCATTCGGGCTCCGGCGTGAAGCGCGAGGCCATCGCGCGCATCGAGGAGTTGGTGCGCCCATACTCGTTCTACCGTGCGATGAGCCACCGCGCAATCCTGGCGGAAACGTGCGCGTACGACAACCGCGAGCACGCCGCCTGGGAGAACCCCTTCACGCATGAGAAATCGGCCGACAGCTTCTGGGACCGCTACGAGAAGGCGCAGCAGCGTTTCGACGAGGTGAGCTCACTGTTCAACGCCGACGGCTTCAACGCGGAGACGGCGCGCGCCATCACGCGCGACCTCAATTTCTCCGGCGAGCCCGTCGAGGCGAAGCTGCTCGCGGTGGAGTAAGGGCGCGGGTGCGACAATCTGCCTTCTCGAAAAATCGGGGCCCCATCATTTCCCGATGAGGCCCCGTCCGTTTTCGTTATTTCCTGCGCCTTGGCAGCTGCTCCTGAACCTCGCCGGCCGTTCCTGCGCGTTACACGTTCTTCAACAGGATGGTGCTCATGCAGTCGGCGGCGTGCTCGGTCGCGTCCGCGCAGTTCTCCATGTGCTCGAAGATGCGCGACCACACCATCACGCGCATGGTGTTCTCGCAGTCAGTGGTGTGCAAATCGCGGATGACGTGCATCAACAGCTGGTCGGCCTCTTCCTCGTAGGTGTTCACCTCGATGATGAGCGACTTGAACTTCTTGGACTTCTTGAAGTTACGGAAGTCCTCCATGGCTTTGTTGAGCGCCTTGCATTCCTTCTTCAGAAGCTGCGCGAACTCGAGTGCATCCTTGTGCATGAAATGCACGTCGTACATGTAGAAGCGTTGGATGACCTCTTCAAGCTCGTCGATAATCGTGTCGAGCGCCTGGGCGAGGCCGATGATGTCCTCGCGGTCAATCGGCGTGATGAAATCGGTCGCCACGTTGCGGAAGATGTCGTGGTTGATGTCGTCGCCTTTGTGCTCGATGGCGTGCGCCTTCTCCATCGTCTCCTTGAGCGCATCGGCCGTAGAGAATTCCTCGATGGCCTTGATGAGCAGGTCGGCCTCATCGACCGCGAGCTCTGACAAGCTCTCGAACGCGCTGAAATAGTCGTACTTATGGTGCCTCTTGCCCATTCATCGACTCCTTTTCGCTAAGCGAATTGACCAGAAGAACGCGAGCCTCGGGAAGGGGTCGCGCTGACGCTCAAACGCCCAGAGTTTAACGTGTTCTTTACTTAGTTCTCAACGCTATTCGCCCGAATTGCCGCAGACGACATCAGAAAGCCCCGCAGCGGCGCAATCCGCAGACTCTTACGCCCACTGCGCGAAGGTGCGGCTCCGCTCGGCGCCAATGGTGGTCTGCCTGCCATGCCCGGGAAGGACAATCGTCTCGTCGGGCAGAAACGCCAGCTTGCGAAGCGATGCGTGCATCTCCTTCATGCTTCCGCCCTCGAAATCGGTGCGCCCCACAGACCCTTCGAACAGCGTGTCGCCCGAAATAAGGACAGGTGCGCCGTCCTCGCGGTTGCCGAACTGCGGCACGAGGTACCAGCACATGCCACCCTTGGTGTGACCAGGGGTTAGCATCACTTTCCACGCCATATTGCCGATTTCCACGACATCGCCGTCCTCGGCGCGGAAATCGATCGGGCAGGTCTTGAACTTCCAATTGTCGCGGGAGATGGGCTTCTCCCCGCAAATCTCGGGAGCATCGATCTTCGACGCGATCACCGTCGCGCCCGTCAGACGGCGCAAGTCGGCTGCTGCGCCCACGTGATCGGAGTGGCAGTGCGTCAGCACGATCGCGTCAAGCTCGCGCCCGTCGAGCGCGCGCATGATCTCCTCCGCGTCCGATGACGGGTCGACCACCATCGTCGCCTCGCCATCCGAAATGAAGTACACGTTGTTCTCGAGCATTCCCTGCACGAGA
>USJN01000182.1 GCA_900554945.1 uncultured Coriobacteriaceae bacterium
ATTATCGCAGTTGCGCTATTCCTCGAAGTCTTCGTGTTCAACATCAACTTCTATAAGTCGCTGGGCTACAACTCGATTGATCTAAGTGATTCCCTTGAGCTGCAGGAAACCAGCGACGAGCAGTATAAGATTACCGAAGTCGACAACGTCATTGAGTTCTCGAATTTGAACACTGAAGTCCACAACGTATATCTCAAGTTCGACTGGGAGCAACCTGCGCAAAACCTCACCTTCAAGATTCAGTTCACCGACGATGCCCACGCAACGTACTTTGATACGACGGAATATACCCTCGGTGTTCCCGAGGTCGACATCTCGACCATGGTGTCGGAGAGCCAGTACGTGAATCTGAACACTACCGGCTACGTGAAGAATCTTCGAATCGAGCTTGTCGGCAACGAGAAGACCAACTACCCAGTTCGCCTTACAAGTCTTGTGTTGAACGCCCATCGGCCGTTTTCCTTCAACTTCCTTCGCTTTTTCGGCGTGATCGGCATCCTGGCGTTTACGTATCTCTTACGCCCTGGTTCGAGTGTTTACCGTGTGAGCATTGTTCGCCGGCCGAAGCTCTCGAAGGGGGGAATCATCTGCGCGGTCGCGATCGAGGTCGTGCTCATCTCGTCATTCCTCTTCATGGGGTCAAACCTTGTGGGCGTTGCAACATCGACCTACAACTTCGGATCGTGGGACGGCCATAGTATCGCGAACTCGTTTGAGGTCGGTGGCGAGAACGCGCAGCAGTATGCCGAGCTCGCTAAATCCATGTCGCAGGGGAAGCTCTATCTGGAAGAGGAGCCGCCAGACTGGCTTCAGCAGATGGACGATCCCTATGACAAGGGAGCTCGTGACGAGTTACAGAAGGAGACGGGCGAGCCGTATCTGTTCGACGTTGCTTACTACCAGGGACACTATTACGTGTACTTTGGTGTGGTTCCGGTGCTGCTGTTTTACTTGCCGTGCTATCTGGCGACAGGCGCAAGTTTCCCAACAGCTATCGGCGTGCTCCTCGCAGTGATCGCTTTCATTCTGGGGTGCTCGGCCTTGCTCGATCGCTTCGCTCGCTATCATTTCAAGCAAGTGAGCCTTGGACTGTACCTGCTTCTCCAGATTGCCCTTGTCACGTGCTGTGGAATATTGTACCTGGTGAAGTTTCCGACGTTCTATTCGCTGCCGATTGCGTGCGGCTTGGCGTTCTCCGTCTGGGGGCTCTATCTGTGGATGTGCGGTCGCGGCTCGCAGAGGCCGTGTGGATGGTACCTAGCGGGCTCGTTATGCATGGCGCTTGTCGCAGGATGCCGACCGCAGCTTGTGCTGCTATCGTTTCTTGCCTTCCCGCTGTTCTGGCGCCGCTACATCACCGAGCGCCGGCTTTTCACGAGGCGAGGCGCTCAGGAATTCGCTTGCTTAATAGCGCCGTATATTGTGGTTGCTGCAGGCATCATGCTGTATAACAATGCGCGCTTCGGGTCCCTCACTGACTTCGGCGCGAACTACAATCTCACGGTCAACGACATGACGAAGCGCGGAATGAACGTGGGACGATTGGCCCCCGCGCTGTTCACGTACTTCTTGCAGCCGCCATGCGTGACGGGGGTGTTCCCCTTCCTGCAGCCGACGCCGTTCGAGACCACCTACATGGGGCAGACTATCAAAGAAGTCACCTTCGGCGGCGTGCTGGTCTGCCTCCCGGTGCTTTGGGTGCTTCCGTTCGCTTCCCGCATCCTGAAGCTGCGTATTTCTCAGCGATCGACGCGCACAATCATGGGCGTCATCCTGGTGCTGATCGCAGCGGGCGTCATCGTCGCGCTGCTTGATGCGGAGATGGCGGGAATCTTGCAGCGCTACTATGCCGACTTCAGCTTCATGCTCTTGGCTGCCGCGGTGCTTCTCGTTTTCATTGTGAACGAGAACCTTGTGCCAGGTTCGACGATGGCTCAGGTGTTCACCAAAGTGCTTCTCGTGCTTGTGGCGGTGAGTGTCCTCTATAGCGCGCTCATTTGCTTCGTCCCCGAAACGGGGTGGTATTCCGACGTGTATTCTTGGGCGTATTCGAGTTTCTTTGAGACGGTACTGTTCTGGACATAACGAGTGCGCCGCAGCATGCGCGTTGCACTGGATGAAAGCGAAGGAGCGGCCGGGCTGGCCGCTGGTTGGAAAGGAAAACTGACGTGAACGTAGTGGTTACCGAAAACTATGAGGAGATGAGTGTTGCCGCGGCGAACGTGATCGCGGAGCAGCTGAAGGCGAAGCCGGACAGCGTCCTTGGCCTCGCGACAGGCACGACCCCGATTGGCCTGTATGCCGAGCTCGTGCGCGCGTGCGACGCGGGCGAGATCAGCTTCGCTAACGCGCAGTCGTTCAATCTCGACGAATATCGCGGCCTGCCTGGAACTCACGACCAGAGCTACCGTTACTTCATGCAGGACAACCTCTTCGACCACGTCGATATCGATGTTGATAAGACACATGTACCCGACGGTTCGATGGAGGACGCCCAGGCGGCTTGCGATGCATACGAACAGGCAATTGCGCAAGCAGGAGGTGTCGACCTGCAGCTTCTGGGCTTGGGACACAACGGGCACATCGGATTTAACGAGCCGTGTGATTCCTTCCCTGTGACCACCCATTGCGTCGAGCTTACGGAGAGCACCATCCAGGCGAACAGCCGCCTGTTCGACTCCGCTGACGAGGTGCCGCGCGAGGCGTACACCATGGGTATCGGCACCATCATGAAGGCGCGCAAGATTCTTCTCGTGGTGAATGGCTCAGGCAAGGCGGAAATCGTTCGTGACGTGCTTCGCGGGCCAGTGGTTCCGCAGGTTCCTGCGAGCATTTTGCAGCTGCACCCGGATGTGACGGTGGTGCTCGACAAGGAGGCGGCGGCTGCGCTTTAGCCGAGTCTGGTAGCTTGGCGGCCTGGGTTGTATGGGCGATGTGAGAAAGGGAAGCGTATGATTATTTCTGGCGGCAAGGTCTTCAGCGGTGCGGGGTTCGACGCGCGCGACGTGTACGTCGAGGGCGGTGTCTTCGCGGAGGAACCGATAGGGGAGTGCTCGCCGGATCAGACGATCGATGCTTCCGGTTGCTGGGTCATTCCCGGTCTTGTCGACGTGCACTTTCACGGAGCAGTGGGGCATGACTTCTGTGACGCCGACGATGAGGGAATCGCTGCAATTGCCCGTTACGAAGCTTCTCAGGGCGTTACCGCCCTATTCCCGACGACGATGACGCTTCCCGAGGAGCGTTTGGTTCCCATCGTGTCGTCGATTGCCGAGCATTCTGGCGCCGACGACGAGGCCGCGATTGTCGGCATCAACATGGAGGGTCCTTTCATCTCGCCAGGGAAAGTTGGCGCTCAGAACCCGTCGTACGTGCGTGGTGCGACGATGGGGGAATTTAAGCGCTGGCAAGAGGCGGCGCACGGGAAGATCAAGCTGGTTGATGTCGCGCCAGAGGAACCTGGCAACCTGGAGTTCATTCACGAGGTTTCGGGGCGTGTTCGCGTTTCGCTTGCGCATATGTGCGCCGATTACGAGACGGCTGCCGCTGCCTTTGAGGCGGGAGCGCGTCACATGACCCACCTGTTCAACGCGATGCCGGGGTTGCATCATCGCGAGCCTGGTCCGATTGCCGCTGCTGCCGATCGACGCGACGTGACCTGCGAGATCATTGCCGACGGCGTGCATATCGCGCCTTCCATGGTTCGCCTCGCGTTCTCGCTTTTCCCCGAGCGCATGATTTTGATCAGCGACTCGCTGCGCGCGTGCGGGCTGGGTGACGGGACCTTCGAGCTCGGCGGACAGCTGTTCACCGTGCACGGCAATCGCGCGACTATCGAGAACGGGTCGCTTGCGGGTAGTGTGAGCAGCGTCATGGCGTGCTTGCGTACGGCGGTGACGAAGATGGGAATCCCGCTTGCCGACGCGGTGCGCGCTGCAACGATGACGCCGGCGTGTGCGCTCGGTATCTCGGGCGAGCGCGGGAGCATTGCGCCCGGGAAGATCGCCGACGCCGTTGTGCTCGACGGGGACCTGCAGGTAAAGCACGTCGTCTTACGAGGCGAGCTGCTGTTCTAAAGGAGACCAGCTATATGAAGTCAAGGGCTAAACCGTAGGTTTTCGAGAACAGT
>USJN01000183.1 GCA_900554945.1 uncultured Coriobacteriaceae bacterium
GGCATCCCTTGCCCAATGGGGATGATGAGTAGATGAAGTTCAGATTCAAAGTACAGCAGTACCAAACCGACGCCGCAGATGCGGTGACCTCGGTCTTCGAGGGGCAGCCCAACCAGGGTACAGCAATGTACTTACGCGATTTGGGCACTGCGAAACGTCATTTGGGTATGGAATCGGGCTTCGCCTTCTCGCAAGGTGCTGAGGAGGGTTATGCCAACGCTCCCGTTGCGCTCAATCGCGATGACATCCTGGCCAATGTTCGCGCCGTGCAGCGCCGCAACCAACTGCACGAGTCATCGAGCCTGTTCGACGGCATGGGCGCATGTCAGCTGGACGTGGAGATGGAGACCGGCACCGGCAAAACCTACGTCTACACCAAGACGATGTTCGAGCTCAACCGCTTATACGGCTGGTGCAAGTTCATCATCGTGGTGCCATCGGTCGCCATCCGCGAGGGCGTCGCAAAGAGCCTGGAGAACACGCAAGAGCACTTCTTCGCTCAGTACCACAAGAGAATTAGGTTTTTCATCTACGATTCGGACAACCTGACCGAACTGGATGCGTATTCCCAGTCGAGCGACATCAACTGCATGATCATCAACATGCAGGCGTTCAATGCCTCGATGAAAGAGGGTGCCAAGAACAAGGCGGCGCGCATCATCTTTGACGAGCGTGACGAGTTCGGTAGCCGCAGGCCCATCGACGTCATAGCGGCCAATCGACCCATCGTCATCGTCGACGAGCCCCAGAAAATGGGGAAGAAGGGCGGAGCCACGCAAAAGGGCATCGCGCAGTTCAAGCCTCTGTTCGTGCTGGGCTACTCCGCCACGCACAAAGAGAAGCACGACCTGGTGTATGCCCTAGATGCGCTTGACGCTTACAACCAGAAGCTCGTGAAGCGAATCGAGGTGAAGGGCTTCACGCTCAAGAACATGCGCGGAACCGACGGGTACCTGTATCTGAAGGACATCCTTGTGCACAAGAACAAGGCGCCTGAGGCGGTCATCGAGTTCGAGTGCATGGGCGCTGGCGGTAGGGTGCGCAAGAAGACTCAGCGTTTCTTGGAAGGCGACAGTATTTACGAGGCGAGCGGTTCCACGCGCCTGGAAGCCTATCGCAGCTACACTATAGCCAGCGGAAACGACGGCATCGTTCCTCCGCAGGATGGGCGTCCCGGCTATGTGCGATTTCTCGATAGGGGCATCGGCGATGACGGGCGCGTCTTCATCGGTGACATCTATAACGATTCCGCCGCTGGCGACATGCAGCGCGTGCAGATTCGCGAGACCATTAAGAGTCATCTGCAGAAGGAAGAGGCGCTGTTCCGCCGCGGCATCAAGTGCCTCTCCCTTTTCTTCATCGATGAGGTTGCGAAGTACCGTGATCTTTCCGGTAATGGTGGGACCGTGGGTTACGGCAAAGTGTTCGAGGAAGAGTATTCTGCCATTGTCGATGACAGGCTGAAACATCCAACGGCAGACGACGTTCTTGATCCGTCGTACGCGCAGTACCTTGGGCGCTTCGATGCGCATTCGGTGCACAGCGGATACTTCTCCATCGACAAGAAGGGCAACGCCGTCGAATCGAAGGCCGAGAAGAAGTCCGAACGCGAGGACGGCATCGGTATCAACGACGACGACGCGAAGCGCGCCTACGACTTGATTTTGCGCGACAAGGAGCGCCTACTTTCCTTTGACGAGCCGGTGCGTTTCATCTTCAGCCACTCAGCGCTGCGCGAAGGCTGGGACAATCCGAATATCTTCCAGATTTGCACGCTCAAGGAATCGGGATCGGAAACGTCCAAGCGCCAAGAGGTCGGCCGCGGCATGCGCCTTGCCGTCGACCAGAAGGGCAATCGTCAGGACGCGGCGCTGCTGGGCATGGACGAGGTTCATCGCGTGAACCTGCTCACCGTAATCGCATCGGAGAGCTACGAGACGTTCGTAAAGGACCTGCAGACCGACATCGGCAAGAGCCTACGCGAGCGTCCGAAGAAGGTCGATATGGGCTTGTTCTCGAGCGGGGACTTCGTGATCGACGGTGAGACGATTGCGTTTACCGCTGAGCAATCGAAGCGCGTGTACATGGCGCTCTACAAGGCGGACTTTATCGATCACGACGACATGCCTACGGATGCTTTTCGCAAGGTCTCCGGGGCCGGGGGGTTCGTTGAGCACTTCATTATGAAGCTCCCTGATGATATCGCTGACGAGCCCCATGCCAAGGCAGTCGAGGCCATGGTCAGAAGCGTTTACGACGAACATGCGCTTGACGGCATGATCGGCCGCGCTGAGGAAAAGGTCTGCGAGAACGCCTTGACCGACAACTTCGCCAAGCACGAGTTCAAGGAACTATGGGGTCGAATCAATCGCAAGCATGCCTACACCGTGAGTTTCTCAGACGACGAGCTTCGCCGCAAGGCTATCGCGCGCATCAACTCCGACTTGCGCGTGAACAGGTTGCAGTACGTCTTGACCTTGGGCAACCAAAGGATAGAGGCGCGCCGCGATGAGCTTGAGCGGGGTGCGTCGTTCGATAGGACGGCCTCCGAGGTCCACGACGTCGATGCGGGCGCGGCTCCCGTCAACGTCGCATACGACCTCGTGGGCGAGGTGGCGCAGGCCGCCGCCATCACGCGCAGGAGCGCTGCGGCGATTTTGTCGGGAATCGACGCCACCGTGTTCGATCTTTTCCAGGTGAACCCCGAGGAGTTCATCAAGAAGGCCGCTGCGCTCATCGTGTCGGAGAAGGCGACGATGGTCGTTGAGCACATCAGCTACCACGAGATTGACGGTTGCTACGACACTGCGATATTCACCGAGCGCATGCCCGACAACGCGAGCAAGGCATACGAGGCGAAGAAGAACATCCAGCGGTTCGTGTTCCCCGACTCCGACGGCGAGCGCAGATTTGCCGAGGACATGGACGCCGCTCCCGAAGTTTCGGTCTACGCCAAGCTGCCGCGCACGTTCCAGATTCCAACGCCGGTGGGCAACTACGCGCCCGACTGGGCGATTGCCTTCAAGGAAGGCAGTGTACGCCATGTGTTCTTCGTCGCCGAGACCAAGGGAACCATGGACACGATGGAACTCTCTGGCGTGGAAAACGCGAAGATTGCCTGCGCAAAGAAGCTCTTCAACGAGATGTCGACTGACGATGTGCGATACCACAACGTGGCAACATACGATGATCTACTCGAGGTGATAGGGCAGATGGACTAGAGGTGCTTAGCAGCGATAGATAAGCGATTTCCGCCGCTAAGAGAGGAGCGATCAATGGGCGCGTACTATGCATGGGTGAACGCAACGAAGATGGAGCATCTTGGCAACATGCCATTTCGCTATGGGGTGAAGATGCTGGAGAACTGCCGTTTTCCCAACGATCGAACTGACGTTGTGCTCACGTTGCTCGCCGACCGCTGGCACGGAGACCTCGTCGCCTACGTGAGCGACTACACGGTTTTGGCGGATTGCGAGGGCAAGGGGCTCGCCCAGATGGCGGAGTATTTCCCAGAGAACCCCCGCGACTATGTCGAGGACCACGGGGAGGACGTTGGCTCCCTGTTCGCCTGCTTTAAGGGATGCGAGTGGTATCTGCCAACCGAAGATGACCCCGAGGGCGAATACCTGCATCCCTACACGGGGCCGCTCGACCAGGAGGCCGTCGTTTACCGCTATGTCGTCAACGAAACGCGCAGGGAATATCTCGACAGGTTTAGCGGACGCCTCCTTTGCACCGTCGATGGCGTTGACATCCTCGAAGACGTGACGCCTGCCTTGCTGGGCGACACTGGCCGTTTGAAGCGGAACGGTGAAGAGGTGCTCGATGGTATCTGGGTGGGCGATGCCATTACTCCGACAAATGACGCCCCAGGCGAGGGCTACATCGATATAACGCCCGAATACACGATTTGGCCCTAGCGCTATCCGCGTCGCTTGCGCGGGAGGCCCCGATCCTGGCATGAAGCCTCGATCGCCCGATCGACCCCTGGCCCAACTTTGGTGCGCAGCCCAGTCGACCGCGCTTTCGCCCGCGCGGCGCTGTTCGGCTCGATACGCGCGTTCGCCCGAGCAAGCACCCCC
>USJN01000184.1 GCA_900554945.1 uncultured Coriobacteriaceae bacterium
GTCGTCGCTGACTCGCCGATTCCGGCTCCCCCGGCGCCCCCGGCCTCGTCGAGCGACGAATCGGTTGACGCTCCGCCCATTCCTGCCCCCGCCGAGGTCCCGGCATTCGGCCCCGCGACGCAGGCTCCCGTCGAGAATCCCGTCGTTGCCGAGGCCATCGCAGCGCCCGCTGTTGAGGCCATCGCCCAGGCGCAGGGCATCCCCCTGCCCGACGCGGACACGGTCCCCGCACCGCAGACCGACCCCATTCCGAGCCCCGATGCGGACAAGGCCCCCGAGCCGGACAGCCGCCTGGGCCGGGCCAAGGCCACGGTCAACTCCCCCGCCGGCCTGTACGAAAGCGGCTGGCAGTACGAGGAAGACGGCATGATCGTCACCCGTACGTCTGTCTGGTCGGCGCCTGGCTGCCACGAGGGCTGCGGCGTGCTCGTGTACTCCGACAAGGAGACCGGCCGCTTCATCAAGTGCGAAGGCGACCCGGACGATCCGTACAACCGCGGCGCTCTCTGCCCGCGCTGCCTCGCTTTCAAGCAGGTTGAGTTCCACCCCGACCGCATTCTCTACCCGATGAAGCGCGCTGGCGAGCGTGGCGAGAACAAGTGGGAGCGCATCTCGTGGGACGAGGCGCTTGAAACCTGCTACAAGGAATTCCGCCGCATCTCGATGACCTACGGTGGCGACTCCATCCACTGCCTGCGCGGCACCGCTCGCGACAACCAGTGGCAGGTCGGCCGTATGGCGAACACGTTCGGAAGCCCGAACGAGTACGGCTTCCTTTCCGGCACCGCGTGCTACCTCCCCCGCCTGTCGCTCATGATCATGACCTACGGCGGCATGCTCATCGCCGACTTCTCGCAGTTCTCCGCACTGCGTTACGACGATCCCGAGTGGACGTGCCCTGAGTGCACCATCGTCTGGGGCTGCAACCCCACCATCTCCAACCCCGACTTCTTCATGGGCCATTGGGTGACCGACGCCATGAAGCTCGGCTGCAAGCTCATCTCCGTCGAGCCGCGCGTCACCTGGCTTGCCGCGCACGCCGACATCCACCTGCAGCTGCGCCCCGGCACCGACACCGCTCTCGCCCTCGCGATGATCAAGGTCATCGTTGACGAGGACCTCTACGACCACGACTTCGTCGAGCGCTGGACCTACGGCTTCAACGAGCTGGCCGAGCGCGCCCGCGAGCTCTCCCTCGACGAGGTTGAGAAGATGACCTGGGTTCCCAAGGAGAAGATCGTCGCTGCTGCTCGCATGTTCGCGAACGCTCATCCGGCAAACGTCGTCTGGGGCCTCGCCGTCGACATGCAGTCTCAGGGCACCCCGTGCGCTGCCGCTATCGCTGCGTTGTGGACGATCACCGGCAACCTCGATGTCCCCGGCGGCATGTGCTACACCGCATCCCCGATGGGCGTCGACCAGCCTTCCGCAGGCGCGTGGGGCATCTACGACCTCATCAACGAGGAGATGCAGAAGAAGCGCGTCGGCTGGAAAGAGTTCCCGATGTACCGCTACGGCCTTACCCAGGCAATGCCCGACATGTGCCTGGAGTACTGCGAGGCCGGCAAGGTGAAGGGCATCTGGATCCAGACGTCCAACGGCATCGCCTGCATGAGCTGCGAGACCGAGCGCTGGTACGAGGCTATGAAGAAGGTCGAGTTCGTCGCTGCGTGCGATATCTTCATGACGCCGACGATCCAGGCGTACGCCGACATCGTTCTCCCTGTTCAGACGTGGGCTGAGAAGCACTCCGTGCGCGCTCACTACTACTTCCTCCCCGCCATCACGGGCGGCTGCGCCACCGAGGGCGAAGCGAAGTCCGACTGCGAGATCAACCGCGAGCTCGCCCAGTACTTCGACAACGACGACGAGTTCAATCGCGCGATCGAGCGCCCCGAGGGCAAGCAGAAGACGTGGCCGTGGAAGACCGAGGACGAGGTCTACGACGAGATCGTGAAGCCTTCCGGGTTCACCTTCCGCGAGCTCATGGAACATGGCCCGGCTTACCAGAAGTACGTCTACAAGAAGTACGAGAAGGGCCTCATGCGCCCCGACGGACAGCCCGGCTTCAACACGCCGACCGGCCGCATCGAGTTCTGGTCGACGCTGTTCCAGAAGTTCGGCTACGATCCGCTGCCCTACATCGAGGAGCCGGGCATCGGTCCTGTGACCACGCCCGACCTCTACGAGGAGTACCCGATGATCATGATCACGGGCGCCCGCACCACTTCGTTCTTCCATTCCGAGCATCGCCAGATTCCTTATCTGCGACAGCTCACGCCCGATCCGTGGGTCCAGATTCACCCGCGCGACGCCGAGCGCCTGCACATCTGCGAAGGCGACTGGGTGTGGCTTGAGAACCATCGCGGCCGCGCTCGCCAGCGCGCTCGCGTCACCTATGAGGTGCACGAGGGCACCATCGCCGCACAGCACGGCTGGTGGTTCCCCGAGCAGGATGGCGCCGAGCCGAACCTGTACGGCTTCCGCCAGTCCAACATCAACCAGCTGCTTGCCAACAAACCTGGTACGACCGGCTTCGGCGCTGACCTCAAGTGCACGCTTGCCAAGGTGTATCGCTGCAAAGAGGAGGAACTGTAATGGCTAAGAACGGAATTCTTGTCGACTACCAGTACTGCACCGGCTGCTATTCGTGCGAAGTGGCCTGCCAATCCGAGCTCGACCTGCCGCTTGGCCAGTGGGGCGTGAAGGTCATGCAGAACGGCCCGTGGCCTATCAAGGACAAAGAAGGCAACGAGACCGACCAGTACGTGTATGATTTCATTCCGGCATTCACGAAGCTGTGCGATCTGTGCGCCGAGCGTCAGGAGAAGGGCAAGCTGCCTTCCTGCGTCTTCCACTGCCAGGCAAAATGCATGGAGTACGGCCCCGTCGACGAGCTCGTGAAGAAGCTCGACGAGAAGCCTCAGCAGTATCTCTGGGTGCCGCCGTGCGCATAGGGCGCTAACAAGCTGAAGCAGTAACAACAAGTGGGGCTGCCTGCGCAAACAGTGCTGCGGGCAGCCCCTTACAACATCGAAACGCGTTTTGAGGGGAACGTGCCAGTAAGGAGAAGGATTACCGTGGATGCAACTGAATTGCTCAAGCAAATCAAGAAAGCACCGCTGACATCGGCACTCGAGCTCGACCGACTGCGCCTGGCAACGACGATCGGCGATACCGTACTGCCCGAATTCGAGCAGTACCTCGACGGAGCCGAAAGCTATCGAGAGTTCTTCGACGCCATTCACGCAGATGACAACAAGAAGAACACGAGCGTTTGGGCCGCCTGGGCCAAACAGTCGAGAAAACCCTGGATCGAGCGTTTTAATGCGAAGCTCGCGCTCACCGGCCTTCGCATCAAAAGCGACGGCCTGCCCCTGGAGTTCGGTACGGGCATCGTGCTCGCTCCGACGGGAAGCCGCGATCGCATCTGCAACCTGTACGTGTTCCCGTCGAACGGGTTCAACACCGAGGCAGCCGATTTCTCGACCTCTGTGGGCGGATCGTTCACGGTGGCTGGATACGACTTCAAGGGCGTCTACGGCGTCTACCGCTACCACGGCAGCGTCATCTTCGAGGAGTGGGAAGTCGAGGGCGACCCTGTTCCACATAAAGATTAGCACCCTTTGCTTCCTTCTATCTACAGCTTACCGCTTTCAGGCAATTCTCCCCGTTTCATACGCGTGACAACCTGTATCCACATGCACTTCGCATAAGAGAAAGGTACAACGATGGATGAGAAAGATAGGTCCGTCGAGGGCAACCGAGGGCCACGACCCCTCGCTGAATCGGAAATCACAATCAAGGAAGAGAAAACGCCCCGCTACGCGTGGGTGATCTGGATCATCACGTTCCTGATAAGCTTTGCTGCGCCCATGGCGCAATTCAAGATCGTCTCGATTCCGCTTTATTTCATCTATGTGCCGGGGGTCAGTCCCGACGGCTGTTTCGGCCTCGATGCAAGCGGCTTCGGCATGCTGATGACGATGGTATCGCTTATCGGCATCGTGCTTGCCTTC
>USJN01000185.1 GCA_900554945.1 uncultured Coriobacteriaceae bacterium
GTGTGGCGCGCTCGGCATCGCGCTTGGAATTTTCATCTGGCAATTCTTCGCCATATTGCTGAACTCGAACGGCTCGACGCTGGGATTTCCCGCCCCAATCGACACCTTCAACCGCGTCGGCGAGTATCTCTTCGACGGTCGATCGCTTTACGGCCATTCGATCTACGAGCATATCCTCGCCAGCCTGCAGCGCCTGCTCGTCGCGTTCGCACTCGCAGCCGCGTTCGGCATCGTCGCGGGATCGGTACTCGGGTATTTCACCAGGCTTTACCCCATCGGCATCGTGCCGGTGTCGATCATCAGATGATTCCGGGCCTCGCCTGGCTTCCCGTCGCGATTCTGCTCTTCGGCCTCGGCGACGAGTCGGCGGTGTTCATCATCTGAGCCGTGTCTTCCATAGTCATCACCATCGGCGTGTCGAGCGGCATTCGCATGGTGCCTCAAGTTCTGGCCAATGCCGCGAAAATGACGGGGGCGAACAGCCTTTCGATCTTTTTGCATGTACTCATCCCGCAAGCTGCCGGCAGCATCGTGAACGCGCTTCGCCTCGGCATGTCCTCGGCATGGCGCGTGCTCATCGCGACCGAAATGGTCGTCGGCATGGGCATCGGAGTGGGATACTCCATCGAGCTCACCCGAGACCTGCTCGACTACGTGGGCGCATTCGCGTGCATCACCATCATCTGCGTCATGGGGCTCGCCATCGACCGCATCGTCCTTGCCGGGATCGAGCGACGCATGCGCCATCGCCTGGGATTGGAGGGCGAATGAGCCTCATCGAACTCAAGGGCATCACCAAGGGCTTCTATCTGGGCAGCAAAAAGGACCATGCGCAAATCGCCGTCGACAACGTCGACCTTTCAATCGAGCGCGGCGAGTTCGTGAGTCTGGTCGGGCCCTCGGGCTGCGGCAAGACGGTTTCCCTCAGCATGATGGCGGGCTTCACGTAACCGACGCTCGAAAGCGTTTCCTATCAGGGGAAACCCATCGTGAAGCCGAACCCCGACCGCGGCGTGGTCTTTCCGGAGCACAGCCTGCTCCCCTGGCTTTCCGTGAAGCAGAACGTCATGTTCTCGCTGAAAAACTGCGTGAAGCATCGCGGACAGCGCTTCGACAAACGGGCCACTGAGAAGGCCGCCCTGTCGGCTCTTGTCACAGTCGGGCTCGGCGACTTGGCCGACTGGCGCCCCAACACGCTTTCCAGAGGTCAAAAGCAACGCGTGGCGATTGCGCGGCTTTTGGCCATGGACTCCGACGTGATGCTCATGGACGAACCGTTTTCCGCGCTCGACAAGCAAACGCGCTCCGCTCTCGACGCCGAGCTGGACAAGCTTTGGAAAGCCGGGCAAGACCATCGTGTTCGTGACCCACAACATATCCGAGGCGGTGCTCGCATCCTCACGCATCGTCATGTTCTCGGCGGCTCCAGGAAAGATCCTTACGCGGTGGGAAGTACCGAGCGATTTCCCCCGCGACCCCGCCAATCCGCCCTATCAGGCGCTTTGCGCCGAGAAATGGGGGAATGCGAAGAAACGTGCAGAGCTCGAAAGCGCCGAAATCGTGCGAATCGCGAACGAGTACGTGAAAGCGGGTGTGAACCATCTGACGCTTCGCACAACGGAGTTCTACGACCTTGACAAGCTTTGCTTCCATGTGCGGACCATCAGGGAAAACGTACCCGGCCTTTACGAAATGAGCGTCAATACCGGCGAGCTTGACGCCCAGGCCGCACAAAAGCTCTACTTCGCGGGGGCGAGCTCGGCCTACCATGTGCTGCGCCTCCACGAGGGGACGGACACGCCTTTCGATCCCCGAGGTGCGCAAAGCCACCATCAGAGTCATCGCCGAGTTGCCGCTTAAGTTCTCGACCTGCATCGAGCCCATCGACGTCGAGCACACCGACGAGGAAATCGCCGAGCGCATCGCGTTCGCGGCGATGCAGCGCCCCTACGAGCTCGGCGTGATGCCGCGCATCCCCGCGTCGGGCACGCCTTTGGGGACCCTTCCCATGCTGGGACGCGAACGGCTTTGCCACATATTCTCCGTCGTGCGCCTCGCTGCAAACAGCACATACCGTTATGTAGGCATATACCCTGATGAGGTTACAGGAATGGAACCGGGGTCGAACCGCTTCACCATCGAGCGCGGTGCCATTCCGCGCGACACCGAGTTTTCCGAGCGCGAATGGAAGGGATTTTCGGCCGACCGCGCGCTTGCCATGGCTCACGACGCGGGATTCTCAACCACCGGACTTAAGGGAGACCCCCGTTTTTGCTAGAAAATGCCCCAGGCGCCCAAAACCAGCTTGAATCGCCCGGGCTGGGAACTTGGGCTAGAACACGATCCCCACAGCCGAAATGATGAAGCCGCACGCGATTCCCACGCCGAGCATCGTCGCCACGATGGCGAGGTTTTGCTTAGGTCGACGGTTCGCGCGGAAAAGTACGAGAAGACCCACACCCGCGCTCACAAGCAGACCAGCGAACATGGCCCCCGCGCCGAGCACGCCTTCCACATATAGGTCGGCGATAACGACGCTCGCCGCGCAGTTCGGGATGAGGCCCACGATGGCCGCCACAACGACCGAAAGCGCGCTGTTCGAGCCGAGAATCTGCGCCAGTGCGTCCTCGCCCACCGTTTCGAGCACCACGTTCAAAAGCAGCGTGACGATGAAAATGAAGACTGTGACCTGGGCAGTGTGCTTGAGCGCGCTCTTCACGATGGAGGCGCCCGCGTGGTCATGATGGTGTTCCTCGTCCTTTTCAGCCTCGTAGGCAAGCTCGGGATTCTCCTCGCAGGCGTGACATTCGCCGTTGCAGTGGCAATGATCGCGCTGGCAGAGCTCGTGGATGCGCAGGTGCTCTTCGGGACGATGGAGCAAGCGAAGCACACCGTCGAGCGCAAGGCCCGCGATGATGCCCACGACCACCTTCGCACCCAGGATAGCGCCCATGGTGGAAAGGGGCACCTGAGCCGCGAGGAAGATGGGAATCATCTCATCGGAGGTGGACAGGAGCACGGCGATGAGCGTGCCGACCGTGATGACGCGACCCGCGTAGAGCGTCGAGGCCGCGGCAGAAAAGCCGCATTGGGGCACAACACCGAGCACCGCGCCAATGACGGGGCCCGCCTTCCCCGCGCGCTTGATGGCGTTTTGCGCCTTGTCGCCCGCCTTGTGCTCGAGCCACTCCATCGCTAGATAGGTGACGAACAGAAACGGGATAAGGTAGAGTGTGTCTTCTATTGAGTGTTCGAGGACGTGCCCCGCGATATGCATGATTTCTTCCATAGCGAGGTATTCTAGCGCAGTGACTTTCGCGCGGGCAGCAACGTGCGCGCAGTTTCGCCAAGTGACAAGAAAAACAGAAGGAGCAAACACGACCATGATCGGAACCGTCGTCAACACCGCCGCAATCGTCGTAGGGAGCGCCATCGGAAGCCTTGCGAAACGCGGACTTGGCGAGAAATACCAGAACATCCTATTCTGCGCGATGGGTCTTGCGGCGACGGGCCTTGGTCTTCATTCCGTGGTCGAGGGCATGAGCGGAAGCGTCTATCCCGTGCTGTTCATCGCGAGCCTCGCCATCGGAGGCGTCGTGGGCACAGCGATCGACATCGAGGGACGCTTCGACCGCCTGACCAAGCGCCTGTCGAAATCGAAGGCGGATGGAAGCGGCGGAACCAACCTCTCACGTGGTCTTTCGACTGGCATCGTGCTCTTCTGCTTCGGCACGCTTTCCATCTTGGGGCCGATCAACAGCGCGCTTTACGGCGACGAGACCTTCCTGCTTACCAACGCGACACTCGACTTCGTGACCTCGATGGTCTTAGCGTCGTCATTCGGCGTCGGCATGGCGCTCGCGGGCGTGGTGCTCTTTTGCTGGCAGGGTTCGATCTTCCTTTTGGCGCAGTGGCTCGAGCCGCTTATGACCGCGAACCTGATGTGCGAGATCACCATCGTCGGCGGATTTCTGATTCTCGCATCGGGCCTGTCCATCTTGAAGATCAAGGAGATTT
>USJN01000186.1 GCA_900554945.1 uncultured Coriobacteriaceae bacterium
GTTTGAGGTGAGAATCTTGTACCGATAGCAGCTGATCAGGCGCTCGCGCATGCTGAACTGCCCCAGGTCAATTCCGAAGCGCTTCTCGATGCTTCCGATGCGGTAGAGCACGTTGTTGCGGTGCATGTGGAGCTGCTGCGCCGTCGGCGTGGTCTTGCGCTCGTTGAACAGGTAGCAGTACAACAGCTTCACGTCGCTTATGCTGTGGCCTGGCTCGGCGGCAACGATGTCGTCCAAGATGGTGTGGTCCATGCAAAACGACCACAGGTCGGGGTCGGTTTCGCGCCCGTCGAGGCAGTAGTACGCGAACGCGTCGCCGAAGTGGAACACCCGCCGCCTGTCGATGTTGTCGAACGGGCGCATTTCGATATCGATGCAGGACTTGTACGAGCGTGCGATGCGGGTTTGCGCGAGCGCGAAACGAAGGTTGCGCAGGTGCTCGAACGTGTCGGACGCGTAAGCCACGCACTTCATCTCCTGGCAAAACGCGTCGAGCTTCTCGAAGTCTTCCTTGCGCCGCTCGATGTGCCCTTCCTTGCAAAAGCTCAGCACCAGGAGCGAATCCTCATAGGAAAAGACCTGGTAGTCGGGGTATGCCTTCTGCAGCATGGAAGCGATCCACGACGGCTGCTCGGCATACTCGCCTCCCCGATAGTCGATCATTCCCAGCCCGAACCAACCTGTGGCATCCAAGCTGAGCAGGGATGACTGTTCGTCGAAGTAAGCTTGGGTCAACCGTGCGTCGTCGATGAGCTTCCTTAAGAAAAGCGCGGTGGGAGACTCGTTGAAAAACGCGCTGCTTGCGATCTGCTGGCAGGCATTCGATAGTATCCTAAACATATCCACCATGCCGGGCGTCACGTCATGGTTGTTGCAGACCATGACGATGTGGCCGGCATAGGAGTTCCCGTCCTTCAAAACGCACGTGACGTACTTGAACGGAACGGTCTCATCCGGTCCGAACACGTTGACCTCCGCCTGGTCGCGCCATTCTCCGAAGGCGCCGATCGATTCTGCGGCCTTGATGGCGTCGAGATTATGGCAGCCCAGGCGCACGAATTCGGTCGAAAGCGGGTCGGCGGGCTCGATGTTTTTGGTGCGCGCGATGAGGCTGTACGTCGAGTCGTTCGCATCGATGAAGTTGTCGAACAGCTGCTCGCTCTCGTCGATGAGCTCCTGAATCGTGCCCTTTCTCGACACGATTCCCGCAAGGTTGGCTGTCCATTCACGTATCGAGAAGAGGCAGGAATAGACAGTCGACATGACGATTCCTGAAAGCTTTGTCTTGCTGATCGGCGCTTTGCTGCGGACGATGACGAGCTGGCGTAAAAGGCCTGCGGGGAAGGGCGGCGCATCGGGCGAGAAGGGCTCGTCTTGCTGGAGGGCGATGAGCCCGATCGCATGCGGGTGCTGCGCGAAAAGGTCCTCGGTTTCGACGGCCTCGATGACGTAGAGGGTCACGCGGTCATCGTAAGGAGCCTGCTTATCGAGTGGAAGAGGGGCGCTGCACCAGGACACGGTGCGACCTGGGTTCTCGGGCGTCGAGACGATCTCGAAATCGCTAAGATGGTCGAGAACGATGTTGATGGTAGCAGCCCCGAGCGTGTTCCTCGGGAAAGAACCCCGTCCGCCAATTTCCATATGCCCCCCTTGCTTCCCCCAATCGTCAGTAGCCATTATAGGGAAATACCTTTCAAAATGCGCGGCGCCGCGAGTGCGAAGTTTCGGCGCGAGCCCGGCTCCTTCCCGATTCTTTTCCGCCGCGAAGTGGGGCGAAGCATCCGATTCCAGTCTTGTCGAAGGTGCAATGCACATGGTCCTCGGCTTTTATAATCTGCGCCTCATCAACGGGGGAACGTTTGCGTCTTCGACCTCGCATCCTTCAATTGGGAAAGAAGATGGGAAGGGGGTGCATTTCCAAGGGGAAGATCTGCCAGAAATCGGGTGGTTTTCATCAACGGAGGGTCCTCAGAGGGCGCTTCCCGCCGCTCGCGTTTGGCGGCCGCGAACGACCTGTAATCATAAGGCAAGGTCAGCGGCGCCACGGCTTTCGGACAGAGCCTCTTTCTTCCCGCGCCCTCTTCCCAAGTTGATGAAAACCGCCCAAATACTGGCAGGTCTCCCCCTTGAAAATGCATCCCCGCAATCGAGGTGCTACCTCAGTTGCAGCAACCGTTGCCGACGCAAGGGGAAGCCACCACCCAGACGAAGCTGCAAAGGCTCATCTGAACAGCTCGTCATGGCTACCGGTGCGCTCGAAAAAGGCGACACTGTCATTTGACGACCAGATAACAAGCCAGTCGCCCGAGTTCGCAACATGGCATTCGCTCCTGCCCGCCCAACCTCCCGAAAGCCGGTGCATATTGTGCCGGCGCCGAAGAATCTCCATGGACTCGGGCGAGTTCTCGAGAACAAGATCGATGAGGCTCTGGAGTTCGACGAGATCCCAATTGCGACGATGGGCCTTCTTTTTGAGGTCGCGCGAGAACGCGGCGGAGAATTCCGCCGTCAACCTCCCCATCAGCGCATCGCCGCTGCGATAAGATCCGCACCGTTATCGTAGCGACCCTCTTTGCCGGAAGAGAGGAAGGCATCGCCCTCGCGAATCGCCTCAAGGCTTTCGGCATTTGGCTCTTCGGGGGCGAAGGTGAGGGGGATGCGGCGGGTGTTCACCATCTGCTTGTAAAACGCGCGCGTTACGGAAGACAGGTCGAGACCGTAGTAATCGGCCACCTCGGAGGCGTCTCGTTTCAAATCCTCATCGATGCGAATGGTCAAAGTCGAGCTTGCCATAAACACTCCAATCACCTTTCGTATGTGCAAATATATTGTAATGCACTGACAGTTTAAGTTTCAAGAACCAACCAGTCGCCAATAACTTAAAAAGCATCAGCCAGATAGATTAAATAGGCAACATGAGGGCAATCTACCCGATTGACGGCCGAGACAGGGCTCGGATGATCTGTCTCACTTGTGCTGCTCGCAGCTATAGCAAACGGCATTTCTAGCCTCCTTCTTTCCGAGCCAATCCTCTTCAGCCTCTTCACGCAGACCATGGTGCCAGCGAGCCAGGTATCCCTCGCCTTTCCCAATTTGAGCCCGTGGATGCTTTACCTGCAGACGACCCGCAGGTTATATAAGTCGCAGAACCATACGCGTCGTTCCCGGCAAATCAGAAAATCCGAAGCGGCGATAAAAAGCCGATGCGGCCTCCCCCGCCGGATCGACGACAAGAGCCCTCGCGCCGGCAAGCTCCGAAACCTTTAGCGAGTTCAGGATCGCATCGCGCAGAAGTTGGGCTCCCAGGCCCATGCCCTGATAGCGCTCGTCTACGCCGAGCATGCCCAGAAGAATCGCGGGGACCTGGCTCGGGGCGTTCCTCCGAAACCAGCCGCCCGACACCTCTTCGCGCGCAACCGAATGGGTCGACAGCGAGTAGAACCCGGCGATATCGTCCCCGCATCGCGTAACGTACACAATTGCGGTACCGCGCTCGCGAGCGCGAGAGGCGTGAGTGGCCGCCCATGCGTCGACTATGGGGTCCCCACAACGAAACCCGTCCATCCTCTCGCCAGGGGCAAGACGCTCTGGCTTCGAGAATGTCAGCCCCATATCGACTCCCTTGTAAGAAGCTCGCGAGCCGCCTCGGGCATCGGCTCGTCAAGCAGCGCTGAGAAACGTTCGAACGCCTCATCCGACAGTCGGGTAATGTGCGCCTCGTCGATATCGCGCCGCGCGCACTCGTCAAGGTGCATCGTTGTCCATTGGGAAAGCGTCTGGCCGCGAAGCTCGGCCGCCTTCTCGTAGTTTTTCCTCTGCGGTTGAGTCAGTCGGATGTCCATCCGGCAAGCCTTTTCCGCCGTAGCTGTTACCATTACAGCCTCCGTTCAATTCGATGCATGGCGTCTTAACTCATTGTACGGAGTTTTTCCGTACATAGCAAGAGACAGCATCCTACGCGAATTGAGCGAGGGAGCAATTTGCGAAGCCTCCCCAGAAACGGCTCGCGAGCA
>USJN01000187.1 GCA_900554945.1 uncultured Coriobacteriaceae bacterium
AAAAAGCAGGCAACAAAAACACCCTGCCGCAAGGCGATTCCCGACCCGAGACTCAAGCTGTTAGAATCCCAAACTCAAACGAGGAGCCTAGACCCGACCCTCGATTCAGGCTCGAACCAAAACCTGAGCTCAAACCAAGCACAAGCCCTCAAGTCGAAGCGGCTAGAACTCCAGGCTCTCGAGACGCTTGAAGACCTCGTCTTTGCGCGTGAGGAAATCCCACGGATCGAAGATCTCGTCGAGCGTTTCCTTCGTAAGCTTCGCCTCGGGGTCGGCCTCCAGGCGCTCGCGATACGTCGGTCCCTCGACGGCGTTCTGGATATCCTCCCACACCTTCATGGCGTTGCGCTGCACGATGACGTACGCCTCTTCGCGCGTGATGCCCGTCTGCACGAGCGCGAGCAGCACCTTCGAGGAGAAGATAAGCCCGCGGGTGCGCCACAGGTTGTGCTTCATCTTGTCGGGGTACGTCTGCAGGCCGTCCAAAATCCACTGCATCTTGCCGAACATGTAATCGAGCGCCGTGAAGGAGTCGGCAAGTGCGACACGCTCGGTGCCGGAGTGGGAAATATCGCGCTCGTACCAAAGCGCCACATTGTCAAGCGCCACCTGGGCGTTCGCTTTCACCACGCGGGCGAGGCCGCAAACGCGCTCGGCGGGGATGGGGTTGCGCTTGTGGGGCATCGCCGACGAGCCCTTCTGGCCTTTCTTGAACGGCTCCTCCGCCTCGATCACGTCGGACTGCTGAAGCAGGCGCACCTGCATCGCGATCGACTCGAGCGTCGCCGCGGCGCACGCGAGCGCGCACATCACCTGCGCATGGCGGTCGCGCGCGAGCACCTGGGTCGAAAGCGGGTCAGGCGTAAGTCCCAGTTTCTCGCACACGTACTGCTCGACGAAGGGGTCGATAGAAGAATACGTGCCCACCGCGCCCGAGATGGCGCCCGTCGCAGCAACCTCGCGTGCCTGCTCGAGACGCGTCTGAGCGCGCTTCAGAGCCCATGCCCAGCTGCCGAACTTCATGCCGAAGGTCATCGGCTCGGCATGGATGCCGTGAGTGCGGCCCACGCACAGCGTGTTCTGGAACTCGAAGGCGCGGCGCTTGCACGTCTCGCCAAGCTGCTTCACGTCGGCCAAGATGATGTCGATTGCCTGGGTGATCTGGTAGGAAAGCGCCGTGTCTCCCAAGTCGCTGCTGGTCATGCCGTAGTGCACCCAGCGCGAGGGCTTCTCCTCGCCCTCCGGCACGTCGGCATCGATGTACTCGGCCATGTTGGTGGTGAAGGCGATGACGTCGTGGTTGGTGACCTTCTCGATCTCGTCGATGCGCTCAACGGTGAAGTCGGCGTGGTCGCGAATCCACTTCGCCTCTTCTTTCGTGATGCCGGCTTTCCCCAGCTCAGCCTGCGCCTCGCACGCCAGAATCTCGATTTCCTTCCAGATGGAGAACTTGTTTTGAAGCTCCCAGATGGCGCCCATCTCAGGACGCGTGTAGCGGTTGATCATTGCGCTTGCTCGCCTTTCCCGTGTCGATCGTTCCCGTTTTGCTTGTCGCTAGCATACTATACGCCCGCGCGCGCTGGTTAAAGCCCCTTGAACAAAGCGCGTACGCGGTCGAGCGCTTCGGTGTCGGCGACGACGACCGCCTTGTCCCCAGGGTGCAGCACGGTGTCATGGCGCACCACCTCGACGTCGTCGGCGGTGTCAACGGCGACGATCAGGCTACCGTCGGGCATGGGGATGTCGCGCGCGAGCACGCCGTCGGCGTTCGAGTGGTAGCGCATGCGCGGCACCGTGACCTCGGAAAGCGCAACGTTGCCGTGCGTGAGCGAGGACACGACGCTCACCGAGCCCATAAGCGCTTCCTCTTCGATCATGTTCGCGATGAGCGTGGTGGAAGAGACGCTCTCGATGCCGACCTCGTGGAAGATGCGCATGTTCTTCGGGCTGTTCACGCGCGCGATGCATCGAGGCACGCTGAACACGCGCTGCGCGATCTCGCACGACACGAGGTTGCTGTCGTCCTGGCCGGTCGTGGCGACGAACACGTCGGCGTGGCGGATGCCCGCGTCCTCTTGGAACTTCGAGTCGCAGCCGTCGCCGTGGATGATGAGGTAGCGACCCGTGAGCTCTACCGACAAACGGTCGGCGGTGCGTCGGTTTTGCTCGATGACAGCGACCTCGTTGCCGCTCTTCAGAAGCACGTTCGCAAGATAGGCGCCGATCTTTCCGCCGCCGTTGATCACTACATACATGAATGCCCTTTCACGGAAGAGGTGCGGCGCCCGCAAGGCACGGCGTGCGATGCGGACAGACGAGCCCCCTACTCCTGGATGTATTTGCTGAACATGGGGATAAGCTCGTGGCGCACGCACGCGAGCACCGAATCCCCCTGGTAGAGAACGCTTTCCTTGTTGGGAATGGAACTCGCCGACCCATCACCGCGCTCGAAAGCGATGATGCGGATGTCGTGATCGCGCTCGAGCTCGCCCACGCGGATCGTGCGCTTCCCCTCGCG
This sequence comes from uncultured Coriobacteriaceae bacterium, assembly GCA_900554945.1. Taxonomy (GTDB): domain Bacteria; phylum Actinomycetota; class Coriobacteriia; order Coriobacteriales; family Eggerthellaceae; genus Ellagibacter. Next base: position 2,519 of record USJN01000187.1, read on the forward strand.
GGAGCTCAGATCGAGGGAGAATCGCAGCACCTCGAATTCCCCGAAGGTGTCGATATGCGCACCGTGGCCCGAGACCACCTTCGAGAACACGTCCTCGGCGACGAGCGATGTGCCGCACACGTAGTCGATGCCGAGCTGCATGTAGGCTCGCTCATGGTCGGGATTGTACAGGCGCGCGATCACGTGGGGAACGCCGAACAGGCGGCTTGCGACCTCCGCGACCATGAGGTTCGTGTTGTCGAGCTGCGTGACGGCCGCGACGACATCGCAGTCGTCCACACCCGCCTTCACGAGGGTGTCCTCGTCGAAGCCGACGCCCTGCAGCGTGGAGCCGTTGAAGTTGCGGCCGAGGTTCGCGAATGCGTCGGCGCTCCTGTCGATCACGCAGACGTTGCTCCCGTTGTCGGAAAGCATGTTGGCGAGCTGCGAGCCCACGCGCCCGCACCCTACCACAATGACATTGCTCATAAATCGCCTTTCGCCGCGACGCCGTTTAGGTGCTTAGCATAGCGCATGCGGAAAAGAAAAGGCCGGACTCGCGCCCGGCCTTCAACCTTACGTTAGATTTTCGACATTTCCCGAAGCGTGTCACGGAACCAGTTGTCGTAGTTCGGCGGACAGTACTTCTGGGCGTTCGAGTAGCTGATGGTGTAGCCATACCCCTTCGCAAGGCCTGCGACATGGGCGTTGATGGCTTCTTCCCACGAGCTCCAACCGGTAGAGCCCCAGCCCCACGCGTTGTGCGGCAGGAAGCAGTTCGTGCCCTTGGTGGACTCGGTGTTGGAAATAGCCGGCGACCAGCGAGGGTCGACGCCGTTTTCCCATGCAGCGGTGGCGAAGGTCTCCCCTTGGCCGGCAAGCGGAGAACCCGCAAGGTAATTGTTGATGCGGTTTGTCCACTCGGAGATGAAGGCGTCCTTGCCGCAGCTCCAATCCACTTCGGTGAGCTGGGACATCGCAGAAGAGGCGTCAGTGGTGCGCGCCTTGGCGAGCGCCTGCTCGGCGGCTTGAATGCGAGCCTGCTCCTCGGCGAGGGCGGCTTGCTCGGCGGCGATGCGCTCGGCTTCCTTCTCGGCCTCGACGGCCTGAACACCTTGGGTAATGTCGCGCGATGCGGGCTGCGACAAAACACTGCCGACCGATGCGTCGGACACGTTGGAGACAAGCGCCTCGGCAGCTGGCGTCGAAGGGGCCGTGCCACCGAACGGAGACGACGAGCCGCCTGCCGCGGCAAGGCCGTAGCCGAAGCAGCCGACCGCCACGACGGAGGCGCACCCGATCGCGGCGATTTTCGCGACCAAGCCCGTCTTCTTCATATTATTTCGACGTGTTACCACGCAGTGTCAACCTTTCTCGAACAGCACGAGACCTAACCGCCGAAGCGGTGACAGCGTAGTAAATTGTAAGGGGGAGTTTGCTGTCCAGAAGCCTTTATGCTGTTTTGACTCGTCGTATTCTACTCCATTACGGCCTTCTCAGC
>USJN01000188.1 GCA_900554945.1 uncultured Coriobacteriaceae bacterium
AAAATAATATAAGTCAATTCATCATGGACAAAAAGCTATAGTATTCTGTAGTTTTTTGACCTAAAAGAGAGGGATCGAGCATCAGGCAATTCCCATCATGCCTGGTGAGAAGCGCACCGCTTTGCCTTATCTTCATAGAGGATAAAGAAAATCGGCACTTTTTGTCCATGACTATATTGGTTATAAAAAGATACTGCGGCGCGCGGGTTCCAACGCGGCGTTCACCCTTCGTTGAGCTCGGTGATGTTGTAAAGCTTGGGCATTTGAGGCATCTTGCCGAGGTAATCGTCGATCTCCTGCTGGGAGGCGTCGCTTGAAGGAGGCTCGATGCTCTGAAATGCGGCACGGGCATCGGAATAGGCCTCGTATCGTTCGTCGAAATCGGGCACCGGAGCGATGCGGTACGTTTTCGTTTGCATGGAGCCGTCGGCGAACGTGGCGGTGAGCTTCAATCGGGAGGTCGAGATTTCCCGAGCCGCGCCTTTTTCGATGGCGGTATTCAGCTGCCTGCTCGCTTCGAGCGAGTTTTTGCCGGCAAGGGCCAATTCGTACGCTTCCTTCCCCTCTTCGGGAAGGGGGAAGCCGATGTAGATTTCTACGATACGCTGGTCGTCGATCGACTCCTGATGGTCGTAGTCGAACGTAACGGACTTGGTGTAATTGAACACGTGCTTGCCGTTGTCGTGCTGCTCGGCGGTGACGGTGTTATCGATGATCTCGAAGTAGCTGCGCTCGCCTTCGATTTCGTAGGTGACGGATTCGATGTTGTTCCCGACGCACCGCACAGGGAAATGATACTTGTATCCAGCCCATTCGTAGCTCCAGAACGTGTCGTCGGCTGGGTTGTACCAGGGACCGCTGTAGCCGCCGCCTCCCGTGAAGTCTTGGGACTCCAGCTCTACGGTTTTTCCCGGTCCGAACCCGCCGGGGCCGTTGATCGCGAAAGCCGTTGCGCCGATTCCCGCGACCAGCACGAGGCAGGCGGCGACGGCGAACCCGAGCGCCGAGCGTCGCCTGACCGACGCGCCTGTTCGGACGGGGGTCCGCACGGTTTTAGCGCTGCGGCCCCGGCGCCTGCCCGCTTCGCTCAGGGTCGCTTGTTTCAGCTGGTCCGGGACGTGCGTTCCTCGCATCATGGTGCGGTACTCATCCACGGTTGGGCGTGGGCCGGGGTTGCGGGGATCGGTCACGGTTCGGCTCCTTTCGGCATAGGGGGTCGCGGCAGCTTGCAAGGCTCGACTCGCGTTGGCCGCGGTCGTCTTCCAGCATGTTCCGCAACTGCTCGCGGGCGCGGTGGAGGCGGGTTCGCACGGTGCTGGGTCGGCATCCCGTGATGCGCGCGATCTCTTCGGTGGCGTAGCCCTCGACGTAGAACAGGTGCACCGGGATGCGCAGGTCGGGCGGCAACGCGCCCACGACCTCCCAGATGTCGGCGTCGAACGCGTCGGGGGCGGGGATGTCGGCATGCTCCCGCGTGAAGCCTTCCGTGCGGCGGTTCCAGGTCAAACGCGCCAAGTCGCGGCAGCGGTTCACCGTGACGCGCAGCAGCCAGGCTTTCAGGTGCTCGTCGCTTTCGAACGCGGTGTCGTGTTCCAGCAGGCGCATGAACACGTCCTGGAACACGTCGTCGGCGTCGCTGGGCGAGCCGGTCTGCGCCAGCGCGACGCGATACACGACATCGCCCCACGCGTCCATGGCTTCGAGCAAGAACGCGTCGGATCGAAGCGGTTTCGGGCTGTCGCGGGCTGCGGCGGGCTGGTTTTTTCGCTGGAACGGCAAGCGCATGCATTCACCTCTCTGGTAACAATACGGGCTAGAGTGTGAGATTGTTCTGAGGAAGGCGAAAAAGTTCGTTTGAGCGAATGCGCTTCGCGGGCGGCGTGCGCGCAGCCTCGAAGCCGCGAAGGCTGCGCCGATGGCCCAGAACGGGAAGGAAAGAGAGCGCCGCGCAAAGCGCGGAACGGAAAGGGGATCCGGAAATGCAGCAAGGCCGCGTGCAGGACGCGGCCTTGCGGGTGCGAGCGTCGCTCGCAGATGCTATGGAAGCGGTTACTCCACGCCCACGATGACGTCGGTGGACTTCACGATGGCGAGCGCGGCAGCACCCTCGGCGAGACCCAGATCCTCGATGGCCTCGTTCGTGATGGAGCCCATGATGCGTGCGCCCTCGGGGGTCTCGATGGTCACATGACCGTTCACGGCGCCCTTCTTCACGGACGCGATCGTTCCGGCGATCTGGTTGCGGGCCGAGATGCCCTGGATGCGCTCGGAGCCGGCGGCGAACATCACGTTGCTGGCCTTGATGATGGCCATGGCGTCGGTGCCCTCTTTGAGGCCCAGATCGTTGATGGCTTCCATGGTGATGTCGGCTTTGACCACGGTAGATCCCAGGTCGATGGAAACGACGCCGTTCACGGCGCCCTCGGCGATGGCGGAGACGGTGCCCTTGAGCTGGTTGCGAGCGGATATCTTCATAGCAGGTTCCTTTCGTTGGGGGCTTCCGGCTTCTGCGGAGCCCGTTCGACATGGTCACAGTGTCGCGGGTTCGGACGCGGTGTGGAAGAAGTCCGTGGGAAATGACCCCGGTTCGTGTCATTTCGTTCAAGCTCGTGCATTCTCGTGTACGAAACCATGCGAATCCGTGGAGGGGTCATGAAGCTTGTGCGTTGCGCCACGCCCGATAGGGTTTATACTAAGACGAAGATTATATGTGCATGAGGATGATTTCGAGAATGGGTGACCGTGCGGTATCTCGTGGACGGCCGCAACGTGACAAAGCGCGATCCCGCGACGAGCGGGCTTGCGATCGCCGATGCCGTACGACGTGGGCATTCCGGCGAACGCGAACGAGATCAACCGCGAGTTGAAGAAGCTGTGGGGTATCGACGACTGACGGAGGAGGCGGCATGCGCAACGACGACGCGTTGACGGCGGACGAGGTGGCCGGCTTGCTGCAGGTGAGCCGCAGCTCGGTCTACAAGTTGGTGAAGGCCGACGAGCTGGCGTCGTACCACGTCGGCCGCAAGATGCGCTTCACCATGGGCGACGTGGAGAACTACATCGCGCGTTCGAAGCGCGCGAAGACCGCTGCGGTGACGGCTGCCGCCGTGCCGTGCGCGGCCGTGTCGGCTCCGGCCCCTGCCCCGACTGCGGTCTCGGCGTCCCGATCGGGTTCGCAGTCGGCCTCCGGCCCATTCGTGCTGGCCGGCAACGACATCGTGGGCGACATCCTGGCGAACTACCTGGGAGCCACGAACACCGCGGTGGACCGCATCTACGAGGGCAGCTACAACGCGCTGGTCGACCTGTACCGAGGAAAGGTCCACGCGGCGCTCACGCATCTGTACGACGGCGAGACCGACTCGTACAACGTCGCCGCGGTGAAGCGGCTGCTGCCGGGAGTCCCGCTGAAGGTGGTACGCCTTGTGCGCCGCCGCCAAGGGCTCATCGTGGCGAAGGGCAATCCGAAGAGCCTGCGCACCTGGGACGACCTGCTGCAGCCGGGCGTGCGCCTCGTGAACCGCGAATGCGGGTGCGGGTCGCGCATCCTGCTGGACGAGCAGCTGGCGCGCCGCGGCGTTTCGGGGGCGGCCATCGAGGGCTATGAGCGCGAGGCGAATTCGGCGTTGTCGATGGCCTCGTTCGTCGCTCGGGGCGCCGCCGACGTGGGAATCGGTGCGGAACGCGTGTTCCACCAAGTGGAAGGCGTAGGCTTTCTCCCGCTGCAAGACGAGTGGCTCGACATCGTGCTGGCGAAGCGTCCCGGCTGCGAGCGCACAGTCGATGCCATCGCGAAGCTCGCCCGCACGCGCCCCTTCCGCGAAGAGATCGGCTCCATCGTCGGCTACGACGCCTCCCGCATGGGGGAAGTGGTATTCGAGCGGTAGCCTTCGCCCCTGCTGGGCGCAAACGGGCACCCATGACAATTTCGATGGTTCTTAGCGTGCTATTTCGGCTTCGTCGCGAAACGTGGCCAGGCCTTTTCCCGAGAATGCG
>USJN01000189.1 GCA_900554945.1 uncultured Coriobacteriaceae bacterium
GCGACGAGGCCCACCGCTTCGCCATCACCTTCCACCGCGAGCTGCGCGGCAAGGGCATGACGGCAAGCATCTTGGACGAGGTTGCGGGCTTGGGTCCCGTTCGCAAGAAGGCCCTGCTCAAGCATTTCAAATCCTTCAAGAACCTCAAAGCGGCGAGCTTGGCGGAGATCAAGGAGGCCCATGTGGTGCCCGACGAGGTCGCCGAGGAGCTCCACAAGGTGATCGAGCAGTATAATAGCGAGCGAAAAGATGAACTGGTCGTTGGCGGCGAGTAGGGGGTTGCACACCATGGATGCACAGCATGAGAAACGCGAGGAGATTCCCGAGGACGAGTACGAGGACGGCACCGAGAGGGCTTCCGAAAAGGATACAATCGCGCTCGAGGCCATGCCCGAGATCGTCATCGTTACGGGTATGAGCGGTGCCGGGCGCACCGAGGCGATGCACGTCTTCGAGGACCTGGGCTTCTTCTGCGTCGACAACCTGCCAGCGAGCCTTATTGGAAACCTGCTTGCGCTCAAGGGCATGCCCGGCCAGCCCGATGCGAGCCGACGCCTCGCTGTGGTGTGCGACGCGCGCAACCGCGATTTCTTCCCCAATCTGAAGGGCGAGGTCGAAAAACTCGAGCGCGAGGGAATTGACGTGTGCGTGCTGTTCCTCGACGCTGCGGACGACAAGCTCGTCGCCCGCTACAAGTCCTCGCGCCGCCGCCACCCGCTGTGCACGGACGGCACCACTATCGCGCAGGGCATCGAGCGCGAACGCCAGATGCTCTACGACCTGCGCGAGATGGCGCATCACGTCGTTGATACCACCGACATGCTCCCGCAGCAGCTGCGCGAAACCATCCGCTCAATCTTCGCCCGCGGAAACGAGCGTCGCGGCCTGGCGGTCACGGTGTACTCGTTCGGCTTCAAGCACGGCGCCCCCACCGACGCCGACCTCGTCATGGACGTACGCTTCCTTCCGAACCCTTATTACGATCCTGACCTGCGCTTCCTCACAGGTCTCGATGCTCCTGTTCGCGATTTCGTGATGTATCGCGAGGAAACGGTCGAGTTCGTGAAGCGCTGGCGCGCGCTGCTCGACTGCGTCATGCCCGGATACGTCGCCGAGGGCAAGCAACAGCTCGCCATCGCCATCGGCTGCACGGGCGGGCAGCATCGAAGCGTTGCCATCGCCGAATCGACGGGTGATTACCTCAAATCGAACGGCTACCGCGTATCAGTTGCCCACCGCGACCTGAAGCTCGCGCCCCGCGCCGCCCAGGAGTAGGTTGTATGAAGAAGAAGCGTCCCTTCATCCAGGATCCCTCGGCGACCGCGGCCTTCGCGGCGCTGCGCGATTTGCCTTTGCCCCGCGCTGCCCATGCTCCCCGCGGCGACAAACTTAGCGCCGTCGTTATCGGCGGCGGTACGGGTGCGCCGGTGTCCATCCGAACGCTGCTTTCGCTCGGCGTGGAAACGAGCGCCGTGGTGGCTATGGCCGATGACGGCGGCTCGACCGGCCTTTTGCGAGAGGAGGCGGACGTGACGCCTCCGGGCGACGTGCGCAAATGCATCCTCGCGATGGCGGCCGACCCGAAAGACCCGCTCACCCGCGCGTTCAAGTACCGTTTCCCCATTGCGAACAACCATTCCCTCGGGAATTTGATGCTGGTCGCGCTCGAGGACGCGTGCGGGTCGTTCCCCGAGGCCATTTCCGTGTGCGAGCGCATGCTCGACGCGCGGGGACATGTGTACCCCTCGACGCTGACCCATGTCACGCTCGCTGCGAAGACGCGCGGCGGTGAGCTGCTTGAGGGCCAGGCGGTCGCATGCCATTCCGATATCGCGCTCTCGCGCGTCATTCTTCGAGGCCAAGGCGCGATCGAACCCTACGCCCCAGCGCTCGACGCCATCCGCGAAGCCGATCTGATCGTGCTCGGCCCCGGCTCGCTGTTCACGTCCATCATCCCGAACCTGCTTGTGCCGGGCGTTGTCGAGGCAATCCGCGAGTCGAAGGGCACGACGGTGTTCGTCTGCGGTCTGGCCGACGTGCAGGGCGAGACGCTCAACTTATGCGCCCGCGAGCACGTCGAGGCGCTGCTCGACCACGGCATGCGCGGCCTTCTCGATTACGTGCTCGTGCATTCGTCGCAGCCGCTTTCGCCTGACCAGAACGCCTTCGCCCCTTCGGCGGCCGATCCCCAGGAGTCCGCGGGTATCCACTCGGTCGCGGTCACCTACGACGACGTCATGGCCATCCAGGCGCAAGGTCCGCGCGTCATCGTTCGCGATCTGGTCGACCACAAGCGTCCGACCTGGCATGATCCGGAGGCTTTCCGAGAAGCGCTTTGGGGGGTGCTCAAACTATGTCGTTCACGGCGGAAGTAAAAGACGAGCTCGCGCGCGTTCTGCCCGAGTGCTCGCATTGCGGGAAGGCGACGCTCGCCGCGCTCGTGCGCATCGAGGGCACGCTGTTCGTCTCCGGCCCCGGGCGCTATCGCGTCGAAATCGCCACGGATGTGCCGAGCGTCGCTCGCCTTGTAATCAAGCTTTTGCACGGCATCTACCAGCTGCGCACCGAGCTCACCGTGCGTCGCAGCGTGCTTCACAAGACGCCGAACTACCTGATTGAGGTGCCCGCGCAGCCCCATCTGCCGAAATCGCTGCTCGATTTGGGCGTCATCACCGAGGAGGGCGGCCTGGAAGTCGGCATTCGCTCCGACATCGTGGCCAAGCAGTGCTGTGCCGCCGCCTACGTGCGCGGCGCGTTTCTTGGCAGCGGCTTCATCGCGAACCCGCGCGGCGATTTCCACTTCGAGATCACGGTCGAGTCCGAATCCCTTGCCGAGGGGCTTGTTGCCCTGCTCGCCGACAAGGGGATCAAGGCGCGCATCATGCAGCGCCGCAGCTCGTATATGGTGTATCTGAAGTCGGGAAACGCAATCCTTGAGTTCCTCGCGTTCGTTGGCGCCCACCAGTGCGCGCTGCGGCTTGAACAGGAGCGCGTCGTGAAGAGCGTGCGCAACGACGTGAACCGCATGACGAACGCCGAGATAGCGAACCAGGCGAAATCGTCGTCCGCGGCGGTCGACCAGCTCTTTGCCATCCGCACGGTGCTCGAGGCGCACGGCATGGAGAACCTGCCGCCTGCGCTGCAGGAGTTCATCCGCCTGCGCGTGAGCTTCCCCGACGCGAGCATCAAGGAGCTCGGCGAGCGCGCGAACCCGCCGCTCTCCAAATCGGCAGTCTATCATCGCATTCGGCGCATCGAGCAGCTTGCGCGCGAAGCCGCAAACCGAAAAGCGTAGCGGCTCCGCAGGCAATTCGCCCGAAGACGGCATGCATTCGCGCAAGGTCGGCTAGACTGACCCTGTGCGTCAAGGAAAGTAATCCTTCGAAAGGAGATTTGCATGGCAATCAAGGTAGGCATCAACGGTTTCGGTCGCATCGGACGCCTGGCGTTCCGCGCGATGGTGAAAGATCCCGCGATCGAGGTTGTCGCCGTGAACGACTTGGGCGACATCCCTACGATGGCGCATCTGCTCAAGTACGATTCCGTTCATGGACGTGCCTTTGACACGGTTGAAGTCACCGAAGACGGCTTTATTGCTGACGGCTATGCCGTGAAGGTCCTTTCCGAGCGCGACCCCAACAATCTTCCCTGGGGCGAGCTAGGCGTGGAGGTCGTCGTGGAATCCACGGGCATCTTCAAGACCGGCGAGCTCGCAAGCGCTCACATCAAGGCCGGCGCGAAGAAGGTCGTCATCACGTGCCCGGCGAAGGGCGAGGACGCCACCATCGTCATGGGCGTGAACGACAGCGAGTACGACGCCGAGAAGCACAACATCATCTCCAACGCTTCCTGCACGACCAACTGCCTGGCACCGGTCGCGAAGGTTCTCATGGAGAACTTCGGCATCAAGCGCGGCTACATGAACACCATCCATTCCTACACCAACGACCAGAAGATCCTCGACCTTCCGCATAAGGACCTG